>JAHBXQ010000012.1 GCA_019636345.1 Pirellulales bacterium
TGCACCGCTCGTCGCCGACTTCCGAGTAGAAGACATGCGCCTGACCGAAGCTCAACGCGAACGTCTGACAACGGTCCGGATGCTTGTGCAGCAGGTAGCCGAGGTCGGTCGCCGGGCGGTGGGTCGTGGCGATCGTGAGCAGCATATGACAAAAGTCTATCAGATGCGCCTTGATCGAGCGACGCATGGTCGACTTTTCGCGCAATGCAGTGCTTCACTGCTTGCCGCCTTGCCAATCCGAGTTCGCGCCCAAGAGAGTCTGCGTAAGCTTACCCCCCGAGACGACAAGCTCCGACAGCGCCTCGCCGACGTGCCGATTCTCGATGACGAGGGGGTCGGCATCGCTTTCCTCTGCCGCCAACAGCGCGCTCTTTCGAAGCAGCTCGCGAATGAACGCGGCAGTAGCGATCCCCCTGCTCCGACGGATTTAGATCGTCCCCGACGACGTCCGACCGCTTGTGCGCTCGATTAGCTCGCCGCTTTGGAACCGCGCCTCCGCGTCGACCCGACGCCAGTTTGTCACGCAGTCGCTGCAAGTCATCGCGAAGTGACAAAATCCGCCGCCTGCGGGCGATGGCTCGTTGACTGCTCCTTGGCAGTCCCGTATCGCTGCCGTGAAAACAAGCGGCGGGGGCCGGACAGCCTCCCGACGCGAGCGGCCGCACGACGTTTCGGCGGCCGCGTCACTCGCCATTCATGAACCTGCCCGGGGCGTCGACGCACCAATGTCGCCGCAGGCTTGCGCGAGTGCGACAGAGACAATCTGCCTTATCGCCGGCGCTTTCGCTTCGATTTCTTGGCGTTCTGCTTGCGTCTGCGGTCTCGAAGTCTCTCGGCCCGCTCTCGCTCCCACGCGAAGTACTCCTGGAACATCCACTCCAGAAAGCGATCGGTTTCCTCCCACGCCGGTCGGAGGTGCTGCAGGCAGATCGCCGCCTCCTCGGGACTGCCGAGGGCGTAGGCCTCGGGCATCATCGGCGGTTCGTCGGACAGCAACAGCTTCATTACGTGGTCGTTGCCCTTGAAGGCCGCGCGAATCGCCTTTTTGGCCTTGGGGGAGCTCCCGCCGCCGCGGAACTCGACGAGCGCCTTCATGTACAACCACAAGGCCGACCCTTCTGGGTACTGGTCGAGCACCTCGACGGCTTCGGCGTCGCGGTCCTGTTCGATCAGCAACGGAACAAGCTCGTACCGCACGCCCTGGTTGTCGTTGGGGTTGAGCGTGAGCATCTCTCGGTACTGTTCGATCGCGTCGCTGAGCTGACCGGCATCGGCCAATGCGACCGCCAGGCCCTCGCAAGCGCGCATGAAGGGCCGCGTCTCGTGGAATCCCCAGAATTGGCCCGCCAATTCCTCCATGTCTTTGCCCAGCGCCGTGGCCGCCGATTGCTTGGCGTTCCGGAACATTTCGATCCGGGCGTCGACCGCCCGCGTTGACTCGGCAACCAGAATGGCGGCTTCAATGTGGTTCGGGTCCTTGGTCAGCGCCTCCCGAGCCAACAGCACCCGTCGTCGGCCGAAGCATCCCAGTGCATCCTGGTAGAGAGCTTCCGCACGCTCGGCAGGCGTATTGCGGGGCAGTTCGAAGTCATCCAGCCTGCGGCCCGTGAACTGAGCGTTAATTGCCTCGTTCAACTCGTCGATATCCAGGTCGCCGCCGACGGAGTCGATGAATTCCTGCACGCGGCGGAAATGGATCTCATGGCTTCGGCGGTCGGGCATCTTGCCCCGCCGAATCCACTCGGCGCGATCAGGCGGATCGACCAGATTGGGGATGGAGAATGCGCACTTGCGACGTTTGCCTGACAACTGAATCCACTTGGTCCAGCATCTGGAGTCCAACTCCTCTTCGGACGTCTGGGCGAGGCCTCTGAGCACGATCGTCAGGAAGTCGATTTCGATGGGCGTCGGTCGGCGAGGTCCAGCCGGCAAAAAAAGATTGGCATCGGGAAACGCCTCTCCGGTTTCCAGCGGCAGGTCGAGTTCCTTCCATAGCTCGACGTCTTCCGACGCCGCATCGGCGGGGCTCTCGTAGACGAAGCTGAACAAGCTCATCTGCCGAGGATCGATCTCTTGGGCCATCAGGCCGTAGTGGTCCTCGTCGTCTTGGTAGAAGCCAAGTCCGTAGCTCTGCGCTCCTGCGCCGAGAACGACGGCGTGCTTCATAAGGCGGGGCGGCCTAGGCGTTTCAATTTTGATCAGGTCAGCGTCGTCCAGCACTTCCCACAGCTTGGCCCGGTAGAACTCGGCGGCCGCTGCGGCATATTCTCGCAACTGGTCGTCGCTGCATCCCGCTTCCCGGAGCGACGGCAACGACGGCAGCGATGGCGACGCGACCGATTGGACGTGCTCGGCCAGTTCCCTGACGACCGTAGTCCAGTCGCCCATCTTGGCTCGGTAGTGCACGACGGTTCCTGATTCAGCCAAGCGCCGATTCAAGGCGTCGGCAAACTGGCGATCGTTGCAGTCGATCTGCGCGGGCCGGTAGGGAAACTCGTGTCTTTCCGACAGCTCGAGCATGGCGTCGACGAACTGGTCGAAGGCGTCATCGGCGTCCGCCATGACGGGCTGGGCGTGGATCAACTCGCTCGGCACGCCCCGCCACAAGATGAGGCCGATCCGGCTGGGCGCCTCAGCGGCCGGAATCCCCGTCAAATCAGCCAACGTGGCGACGCCGCCCTGCCATATCTCGTCCGGATTGACCGGCAGCGACAGAAACTCCTTGAACGTTCGGCCGTCCATTCTCAGCCCTTTCTGCCTTTCGCGAGGATGCGGCGCCGAGCGATTGACCGCGATTCCGTCGGCCTTCGCGTGACAAGAAGCTTAACGTAGTACTGTTCGCCGGTTTGGTGAAGTCTTGCCTGCTGCGCAGCGGCGCATGGCTTGGCTCGTCCTTCATCCTGTCAGCAAGCTGATCGGCCCTGGCCTTTACCGGGGCACGACCGCCGCTCCGTCGGCCACGTTGTCGCCTGGGTGAACGACGACCATGTCGCCGGGTGCGAGGCCCGCGACGACCTCGGCTTCCAGTCCGTTGTGCAGGCCGATCTTCACGAGCTTCTCGCGGGCGATCCCTTCGACGACCTGGAACACGGCCCACTGGTCGCCGACGCGGAACAGGGCGCTGGTGGGCGCTTTGATCACGTCCTTCGCCTCGGCGGCGACGATCCGGGCCTCGACGCGGAAGCCGTCCCCCAACGCGGCCCGCTCCTCGGGCGGGTCGACTAGGTCGACAATCACGTTGACGCGCTGCTCCTCGACGCCCAGGGTCGAGATCTTCGTGAAGGCCGAGGGCTCGACGAGACGGACTTGACCATGCAGCGGCTTGGGGCCGCCCCAGTGTTCCAAGAGGACCTCGGCGCCCGGCTTGATCCGCACCGCGTCGCGCGACAGGACGTCGATCTCGACTTCCAGGTCGGTCGGGTCGCCGAGCTCGAGCAAGTTCGCCCCCGGAGCGACCACGGCGCTGCTCTCCTGCAGGATGCGCAGCACCCGCCCGTCGATCGGGGCGAGGATCCGCAGGTTCGTGTCGCCATTGGCCTCGGCGGCGAGCAACTCCTTGGCAGTCGCTCCGCCGGGACGCGATCGCAGCAGCGCGGCGCGGGCCTGATCGAGTTCAAACTGGGCGATGTCCTCCGCATATTGGGCGCTGCGCACCAGCGCCGAGCGGGCTTGATACGTCATCAGCTTGGCGTCGACTTCGCTCTCGCTGACGGCTTGCGGGGTTTGCCGACGGGCGTCGCGCGCCCGACGCAACTCGGTCTCGGCGAGCGTCTGATTGGCGATCGCCTCCTCCAGCAGGGGCGCCATCCGCTTGAGCTTCGACTCGGCGGCGCGGACCGCCGCCTCGGCCTGCAGCACGGTGCGGGCGTCGAGCAAGTCGGGGTCGCGGGGCTCGATGATCGCCAGCAGCGTCTCGCCCGATTCGATCTCGTCCCCCGGGTCGAGATCGATCCGCAGCAGCCGTCCCCCCAGCGGGGCCGAGACGACATATCGCTCGCGGATGCGCGTCTTGCCGTCTTGGTCGACCGTATCGCGGATGTCGCCGCGGGTGACGGCGGCCATGTCGACCTCGACCGGCGCCGGCATCAGACCGTAGACCAGCGCCGCCGCGACCGCCGCGACGAGCAGACCAAGCAGCAGTTTACGACCGAGACTTCGCATGGAGATCGGAGTTTGGAGAAACGGTCGCACGCGATCACTCGCGCGACTTCAGCACCGCCACGAGGTCGAGGTGGTCGAGGCTGCGGCGGACGATCAGGCCGCTTGCGGCGGCGGCCAGGATGACGACCGTCGCGGCCCAGGCGTAGGTTTTGTTGCTGACCACCAGCGGGAAGCGAAACAGCTCCTGATCGAACGCCGTGCACATGTACCACGCGAACCCGCGACCGACGACCAGTCCCAGCGGGATCGCCAGCGCGGTGACGATCGCCAGCTCTCCCAGCAGGATCGCCGAGATCTCGCCGCGGGTGAAGCCCATGACGCGCAGCGTCGCCAACTCACGGCCCCGCTCGGCCAGCGAAATGCGGGCGCTGTTGTACACGACCCCGACGGCGATCACCACGGCGAAAAACAGGTTGATCGACTTCATCACCCGCAGGTTCTCGGCGATCGTCGCGTTGAAGCTGCGGACGGCGTGCTCTTTGACGTTCACCGAGGCGACGCCGGGGGTCTCTTTCAGTTCACGGTAGAGCGATTCCTGGTACGACGAATCGACGAGCATTTGCACGCCGGTCACGACGGGGCCCTCGCGCATCAGCCGCCGCAGGGCGTCGATCTCCATGTAGGCCGACAGGCCCGCAAAGTCCTGCAGCGTCGCGGCGACCAGCACGCGGACGCGGGGGCGCTTCTCCTGGAGCACCTCGACCTCGACCCAGTCGCCGACGTTGATCCCCAGCACCTCGGCGAGCTTCTTGGAGAGCAGCAGCCCGTCGGGGGGGAGCGGCGTCTCGCGGCCGTCCATGTTCACGAGCCCCAAGAGGTCCGAGTCGCGACGAATCCCCTGGATGCCCACGCGGCGCGAGCGCGGCCCGGCTCGCAGTCGCGCCGAGACGGATCGAGTCGGTTCGGCGCGCAGCACCCCCGGCATGCGGCTCACCTCGAACAAGGCCCGCTCGGCGACAGGCTCGTTCGTGCCGATCGCCATGTCGTACTTCTGCACCCAGTGAAACTGAGCGGCCATCATGTAATCGACCGAGTCCTGAAAAAAGTTCCCCAGCACCAAGACCGCCGCCGCCAGCGAGATGGCGAACGTGGACAGCGCGGTCTTGAACGGATGTCGTTCGAGTTGGCGGACGATCATCAGCAGCACCGGCGGAATGAGATGCCCCAGGCCGAGCCGCTCCATGAGCGTGGCGCCGAACGACGCGGGGGGCTCGGGGCGCATCGCCTCGGCGGGGGGAAGTCGGATGGCGCGGATCACGGCGCCGAGGGTCCCCAGCACCCCGGCCAAGGCGCTCACCCCGGCCGCCGCCGCGAGAACCGAGAAGTAGATGCGGTACTGAAATTCGGGGAAGTGAAACAGCTTGGCGTACATCGACGTGGTGACGCGCCCGAACCACAATCCGCCGGGGATCCCCAGCGCCAAGGCGCCCCCGACGATCAGCAGCACCATCGTGACGTAGTGCCAGCCGACCTCGAGGTTCGAGTAGCCGAACGCCTTGAGGGCCGCGATCTGTTCCCGCTGGCTGTTGATGGTGCGCGACATGACGACGTTCAGCAGGAACGCCGCCACTCCCAGGAAGATCGACGGGGCGAACATCCCCATGTTGCGGTTTTGTTCGATCTCGTTGTCGACGAACTGGTGCGAAAGTTGATCGCGGCGTCCGTACGCGCCGAGCCCGCCGTAGCGCTCGGTCAGCTCGTCGAGCCGCTGGATGACGTCCGCCTCGTTCGCGCCCCGCAACAGCGACAGCGAGACGTCGTTGAACGCCTCGTCGAGATCGTACGCGATGGAGAGCGCCTCCTCGTTCATGAAGAAGACGCCGAAGTGGGCGTTGTCGGGCACGATGTCGCCCGGCTTAATCTCGTAGATGTACTCGGGCGACAACACGATCCCCACGATCCGCAACCGCTTCATCCGGCCGTTGATGATCGCGGCGATCGTGTCGTCGAGCTGGAGATTGTTGGCGATCGTGAACGCCTCGCTGGCGAGCGTTTCGTCGTCGGCCAGCGGAGTCAGCCATCGCCCGCGGCGGAGGTACAGGCGGTTGAGCGCCGGCTCGCGGCCGTCGGGGACGGAGATCAGCCGCCCGCTGGCGGGCTCCGCGAGGCCGGGAACGCTGAGGTTCACCGGAACGACGATCCGCGTCTGCACGCGGGCGACGCCGGGGATCTCGGCGATCCGGGCCGCGAGCGTGTTCGGGGCCCGTTTGACGCTGGCGAAGACCTGGGCGAAATCGAACCGCTCGTAGTAGGTCCGCTGCGTCAGGTCGAGCGAGTGGAGCATGCTCCGCGACAGAATGAACAGCGCCACCCCGCACGACATGACGATCGCCACCGCCGAGGCGAGCCCCTTGATCTGCCAGAGATCGCGAAGCGTCTTGCGGTGGAGGGCGGAGAGGAGCATGGGGCTCGGCCTGCGAGTGATGCGACTGGCCGCGAAGACTGTGCTCGACGTAGACCGCGACGGCGCGACTTTTGACTACCAATCGAGTTCGCACGCCGGGCGGCGAGTCTTGTTGACGTCGACGCTGGTGATCCGTCCCGCGGAGACGTGGATGACGCGGTCGGCCATCTCGGCGATGACGGCGTTGTGCGTGATCACCGCGGTGGTCGTCCCCAGGTCGGCGTTGATTCGCTCGATCGCCTCGAGCACGAGGATGCCGGTCTGCACGTCGAGCGCGCCGGTCGGTTCGTCGCACAACAGGACGTCGGGCTGCTTCGCCACGGCGCGGGCGATCGCCACGCGCTGCTGCTCGCCCCCCGAGAGCTGGGCCGGAAAGTGATTCATCCGCTCGCCCAGGTCGACCATCCGCAGCGCCTCGGCGGGATCCATCGGGTCGCGGGCGATCTCGGTGATGAGGCTGACGTTCTCCAGAGCCGTGAGGCTGGGGATGAGATTGTAAAACTGAAAGACGAACCCGACGTGATCGCGACGATAGCGGGTCAAGGCGCCGTCGTCGAACTCGGTCAGCTCGCGGTCGCGATAGTGGACCGAGCCTGCGGTGGGCGAGTCGAGCCCGCCGAGGATGTTGAGCAGCGTGCTCTTGCCGCTGCCCGAGGCGCCCAGCAGCACGACGAACTCCCCGGCGTAGAGATCGAGGTCGATGCCGCGCAGGGCCTGCACGTCGACCTCGCCCATATGATAGGTCTTCGTGACCCCGCGCGCGGCGAAGACGCTGGGACGCGCAGCAACAGTGGGGAGATTCGCGGCAGTCACGCGGCTCAAGCGACGGAATCGAAGCACGGGGGGACAAGCAAGTATCGCGCCGGGACCGCCGGGCGTCAAATCGCGAACGTGTCCCAGTCCTCGATTTGTCTCGCAGCGGCGTCAGGGGTACAACGACGATAGTCCGCTAGCGGGCTAGCCGCACTTCTTTGTGAGAACTGGACTCGTCTATGAACCGCCTGACGCCGTTGTTGTTCACGGCGACGCTCCTCGTGCTGCTGTTTGCGCAGCGGGCTGACGCGGGGGGCGGGCCGCAGAACGTGTTTCTGGTGGCCAATCCCGAAAGTCCCGAGTCGCTGCGGATCGCCAACGAATACGTCGCAATGCGCGGCATTCCCGGCGGCAACGTGTTCTACCTGCCGTGGAATCCGGCGCAATTCCGCACCCGGGGCGCCACGTTTCGGGACAAAATCCTGCTGCCGATCCTCAAGGAGTTGGACGCCCGGAATCTGGGCGGGCAGATCGATCAGGTCGTCTACAGCTCTCACTATCCTTGGTTCGTCGATTTTCGCGATCTTCACCCCGTCGCCGAGCAGCGGTCGATCGACATGCCGGTGGCGTCGTTGACGGGCGCCACTTATCTGTACCAGTTCATCGTCGCCGATCGGCGGGAGTTCACGGCGCTCAACACGAATTTCTACTTTCAAGAGCCGACTGCGGGAGTCACCAAATCGCAGGCCTTCCACAGCCATGCCTCCTGGCAGCCAGATGCCAAAGCGGGCGCCGAGGGGCTGCGATACTTGATGGCGACCGCGCTGGCGGCGAACGTTCAGAGCATGCGCGACGCGGACGACGCGGTGCGGTACTTGCGACGAGCGGTCGACGCCGACGGCAAGAAGCCGCACGGGGTGTTCGTGTACATGGACAACAGCCCCAACCCCCGCACGCTGGCGCGACGCGCCGGATTTGAGGCGGCGATCGCGGAATTGGAGTCGCTGGGCCAGCAGGCGAGCATCGTCAAAGGAATCGTGCCCAGCGGGCAACGAGCCGTGTCGGGAATCACGACCGGGGCCCCGCAGGTGCGGCTGGCGGGTTCCAACAGCACGCTCGTTCCCGGGGCGATCGTCGACAATCTGACCAGTCATGGCGGTTACTTCGCCCCGCCCCGGACCGAAAAGTCGCAGACCTTGCTCACCGACTATCTGCATTACGGCGCCGCCGGGGCCTCGGGGACGGTGATCGAGCCGTTCGCCGTCCCGCAGAAGTTTCCGGCCCCGACGCTTCACGTTCACTATGCCCGCGGCTGTTCGCTGGCCGAAGCGTTTTATCAGTCGGTGCAAGGACCGTTTCAACTGCTGATCGTCGGCGATCCGCTGTGCCAACCCTGGGCGACGATCGGCAGGGTCGACCCCGCATTGCCGGGACTCCTGCCGTCGCTCGCAGGGACCGTCGAGTTGAAGCCGACCGTGACGTATTCCGACGACGCTCGCGCCGAACGGCTCGAGTTGTTCGTCGACGGTCGCCGGGCCGCGATCGCGGCTCAGGGCCAGCCGCTGTCGATCGACACCGCGAAGCTGGGCGACGGCTACCATCGGTTCGACGTCGTGGCGATCGGCGCGACGCCGATCGAGACGCAAAGCCGCTGGAGCGATTGGATCATGGTCAGAAACGGTCGTGATGCGTTGCAGTTGTCGGCCGTTCCCGGCGGGTCGTCGGGGCAGGAGATCGTCGTCCAGGCGACGTGCACCCGCGAGGCCGAGATCGTCCTGCTGCACAACGGGCGCGAGGCAGGAAAGATTTCCGGCCGCAGCGGGCAGGCTTCGATCCCCAAAAGCTTGCTCGGCCCCGGCCCCGTGCTGATCGAAGCGCGCACGACCGACACGCCCCCGCTGTCGTCACGACCGCTGAAACTGCAGGTCGACTGACCCCGCGCGGGGGTCGCAGGCGCAATCGGCACGATCGGCGCCAGACGGCGAAGAGTCCTGTCGCGGCCGAGCGGTCGTGCGGGCGGCGCCGGCTGTGCGGCCAGGGGGAGTCGCGGCATCGTTGACACTCCCCAAGCCGGGGATACGATGGACTTTACGTCACGGGAGCCAGGACCGTCCCCCGGCGGCGGGAGGCGACCGCAGCGTCGTCTCAGGCGGCCGCGACCCTCTCTTGTTCGACGGGGATGACGGCGACGTGAGATCGCACGAGGCGTTCTGCCTGCATCCCGCCGACGCGGGCGTTCGCCCGCCGGTCGGATGCTTTGATTCTTGAGACTCGACGAATTTGCCGCGTCGCCTCCGGGCGACTCGTCCTTACGCACCGCACTTCACGCACACTCTCGTTGCTCTGAGCATTCATGAAACGGTATCGCGTCAACTATCCGCTCTTGTTCGGCTTGGTCGCATTGGTCGTGGTTGCGGCGCCGAGCCTCTATTTTCTGTGGCGCTATCAGATCAGCCGTAACGCCGATCGGCTCCAGACCCGCGCCGAAGAGGCGATGAAGGAGGACGATCTGTTGGCCGCCCTGGAGAACATGGCGCGCTACGTGGCCTTACGCCCCGACGACATCGACGCCCAGCGAGCCGCCAGCAAGATCGCGCTCGATGCGATGAACACGCGCAACGCCACGAACGAGGCGCTGATCACGGCGTACAGCGTGCTGCAGGAGGGGGTGGCGAAGACCGGCGACAACGAAATCCGCCGGCGGCTGATCGACGTGCTGCCGAAGTTCGGTTACTTCTCTCGCGCGATCGTCGAGATCGACGAGCTGATTCGCTCCGGGTCCAAGGAGCAGAAGCTGTATACGCTCAAGGCGCAGTGCTTGGCGGCCGTGAGAGACTTGCCGGCCATGGAAGCCTTGATCGCCTCGGCGATCGGCTACGACGCGAAGACGGACGAGTTTGATCTCAAGAAGGCCGCGGCTCCCAACGAGCCGATGCTCTATTTCCTCATGGCCCAAGACATGAAGTTTCGCGGCGAGAAGCCCGAGCTGGCCGATCGGGTCATGGAGCAGTTGATCATCGCGAACCCCGACTCCGCCGAAGCCTACATTTACCGCCAGCAGTATCTGATGGCCCTGAGCGCCGAAGCGAATCTCGAGGCGCAGCGGATCACCGACAGCGCAAAATCGACGGGCAAGAGCGACGAAGAGGCCGCGGAAGCGGCGAAAGAGAAGACCGAACTGGCCGTCGAGCTTAAGCGAGAGGCTTACGCGGCCCTCGACCGAGCGAACGTGCTGGATCCGAAGTTGGACAACGTGCTGTTCGCCATGGGGGAACGAGCCACGGTGATGTACGCCGAGGCCCTGCAGGAGGGAACGTCGCGCGAGGAGGCGGCCCCGCTGCTTGACGAAGCCGCGCGCTACTTCGCGGCCGGCGCCAAGGAGTACCCTGATCAGTCGAGATTTATTCTCCGACAGGCGGCCGTCGAAGCGCAACGAGAGGAATATGACAAAGCGATCCAGGTCCTGGAGCGGGGCTTGACGATCTTCAAGCTGCCGGGCGCGAATGCGTTGCCGCTGTACAACC
The DNA here is from genome assembly GCA_019636345.1 of Pirellulales bacterium. NCBI lineage: Bacteria > Pseudomonadati > Planctomycetota > Planctomycetia > Pirellulales > Pirellulales bacterium. The sequence goes on from JAHBXQ010000012.1 coordinate 10,843, forward strand.
TCCGGATCGAACTGTTGCTGCAGAAGAACGACTTCAAGGGGGTCGAGGACGCGATCGCCGAGCTGCGCAAGTACAACGACGGCGACGTGAAGGCGCTCGCCAACTTCAACGAGGGGCGTTTGCAACTCGTGAACAAGCAGTGGGCGAAGGCCGCCAAGACGTTGCGACTGGCCAAGGCCCGTCTGCTGCGATTCGGCGAGATTCAGGCGAACGCCAGCTTCTTTCAAGGGGTCGCCCACGAGCAACTGGGGCAGTACGACCTGGCCCTGGAAGCCTACGAGTGGGCCCTCTCGAAGAACCCGAACATGGATCGGGCGTTGTCTGCCTGGACGAGCCTGAAGACTCGCTACCGTGGCGCCGGCGCCCCAGACGACTCCGTCGCCAACAGCCTCGAGCAACGGATCGAGCAGGAATTGGCCAAGCCGACTGACGAACAGGAATGGACGACCATCGGCAAGCAGATCGCGGCGATGGTCGAGGAACGCGGTCTCAGCGAGGCCGCCGGCGAGGCGATCAAGGCTCAGGTCTTGCTGCGGCGAGCCGAGGCCGCGACGTCGCTCGAGGCCAAGGAAGCGCTCTTCCAGCAGAGCCGAGACGTCATCAAGAAAGCCTTCACGCTCGACAAGACGAACATCCGCGTGCGGATCCTGGCGATCCGACTGCTGCAGATGGAGCCCGGCAAGGGGCCGACCGCGGCGCTGAAACTGCTCGACCAGATGCTGACCGATCCGAGCGTGAAGGATTCGCCGGAACTGCGCGCCTTGCGGGCCGAGTTGCTGGTCGCCCAGGGCGATCCGGACGTGCGCAGCCAACTGGCCGCCGTGCTCGAGGGAATCGAGGACTGGCCGAGCAACGAGCAAGGGGCGGTCTATTTCGCGGTCGGGGGACGGTTCGCCCAGATCGGCGCCTACGAGGAAGCGCAAGCGGCCCTCGCACAAGCCGCCGAGCGAACACCCACCAGTCTGCCGATCAGTAAGCTGATGTTCGACGTGGCGTTGCAGCGCCGCGACGCGGTCGGCATCAAGCAGGCCCAGGAGCAGATCAAGGAAATCCTCGGCAGCGAGGACGACCCGGACTATATCCTGTCGGAAGTTCGTCGCCGGATGACGCTCAGTTCCGGCGCCGAGGGGGGGGAGAAGGAATTGCAGGCCGCTGAGCAGATGCTCGACGAAGCTTTGAAGCGTCGGCCCCGGTGGTCGGAGTTGTGGGTCGTCAAGGGGCAGTTGGAATTGGGACTCCACCAGAACGTCGATGCCGCGCTCAAGGCGTTCGACATGGCCCTGGAAACGGGGCCGGCGAACACCAACGCCTTGCGCATTCAAATCGGGCTCCTGGCCGACCGCGGAGAGTTCGCCAAGGCCGCTGAGAAAGTCAAACTGATCCCCGCGGCGGCGATTCCCGAAGTCCTCGGCCGAGTCGGCGCGACCGTGCTGCGCGGAGTCGGAGACTTGAAAGGGGCGTACGATGCGGCTGCCAAGGTCGCTGAGAGTCAGCCTTCGAGCGCCGACACGCAGATCTGGTTCGCCGACCACGCCGTCGCGGCCGAGAAGTTCCCCGAGGCCGAGAAGGCGCTCCGCGCCGCCGCCGAAATCAACCCCGGCGAGCCGATGCTGTGGTCCAAACTCATCGGCCTGTTCGCCCAGACGAAGCAGTACGACAAGCTGGAAAGCGTACTGCGCGAGGCCCACTTGGCGCTCGACGAGGAGTACCTGCCGTTGCTCAACGCTCGGTACTACGAAATGCAGGGTCGGTGGAGCGCCGCAGAGGACATCTACCTGTCGGCCTATAAGATGCGGATGGATGAGACCGAAGTGTTGCAGCGCCTGGCCGAATTCTATCTCAACTGGCCTGTCGCCCAGCAGGGAGACCCGCGCCGCGCTGCCCCCTATCTCAATCGCCTGATGAGGATGGGAGACGAAGGAAAGCTTCAGCCCGGCGACCCCTACGTGGCCTGGGCGCGTCGTCGCGCCGCGGCGCTCTTGGCGGCCGACGGGTCGTTCGCCAGCGCCGTCAAGGCCGAGAAGCTGATTGATCCGCTCGTGAACGTCGACAATCCTGATCCCGAGGATCTCCGCAGCCTGGCGCTGGTGCTGACCAACCGCATGGACCCCGACTCGCGATTGCGGGCGATCGACGTTTGGGAGCGGCTCCGCAAGTCGGGGCAAATCCGGACCGGCGAGATCCTGCTGTTGGGCCAACTCCTCACGGGTTCGGGGCGATTGGAGAACGCCCAGCAACTGCTTGAAGACGCCATCTCGCGGAATCCGGACAATATCGAGATCATTCGCGGGTACGCCCGACTGCTGATCGATCAACGCGACTTCGTTCGCGCGCGTCGGCAGATCGCCGCGTTGGAGCGCAAGGGAGGCATGCCGGGGGTGGTCGCCGAATTGCAACTGCGTCTCGCCGCCCGCAGCGGCGACAAGGCCCGAACGCGCGAGCTTCTGACGTCGATGACGCCCCCGTTGAATCTGATGACGGAGCGAGATCTGGAGAGCGTGCGTAGCATCGGCCAGTTGGCGAACGAAATCGGGGACCACGAGTACGCCCTGTCGATGGCGACCGAGTACGCCAAACGCAAGCCGGAAGGGCAGCTTGAACTCGCTCGCATGATGGGCCGCTTCGGCGACGCCGAGGAGAGCATGACGCTGCTCAAGCGGCTGTTCGACGACAATCTCGACGACGTCTTGCGGGCGGCGCTGGAGATTTACCGCGCACGGCGCGCCGAATCGGGGGACAAGCTTGATGATGCCGTGAGCAGCTTCGTCCGCCGGGCGATCAACGACGATCCGGAAAACGCCCAGCGACTGGTGTTGCAGGCCGAAGCGTACGAAATTCGCGAGGAGTACGACGCGGCGATCGACGCCTACGGCGCGTTGGTTCAGCGAGACGACTTGCCCGGCATGGTGCGGGCCACCGCGCTCAACAACTTTGCATACCTGCTGGCGCTCAAAGGGGAGAAGACTCGGCTCGACGACGCGTTGAAGGCGGTCGACGAGTCGGCCGAACTGCTGGGCCCCATTTCCGACATTCTCGACACGCGCGCGGTCGTCCATATGGCCCGCGACGACTTCAAATCGGCGGCGGCCGATATGAAGAAGTCGATCCAGATCGGCCCCACGCCGAGCAAGTATTACCATCTGGCTCGCGCGCTGTACTACGCCGGCGACAAGGACGGAGCAATCGACGCCTGGCGCCGCGGGCTTGAGGAAGGTCTCGATCTCAAGGCGATTTCCGATTTGGAGCACCAGCAGTACGAGGAATTCGCTCGCACAATCGAATCCGAGTAAGCTCCCGCAACTCGACCGTGGATTCGGCGAGCGACGAGGTCGGCGTTCGCCGGGCCGTCGTTGTTGGCCCCGAATCGGCTGATTAAGATGCTAGTTGTCAACCCGCGCCGCATCGTCGGCGCCACCCCTGTTTGCCTCGTGTTCTGAGGACGGGAACGACGTCATGTTCAGTTCGCTCTATCGCCCCTGCCGCCGATCGGCCGGCTTGATTCCTTGCTTGTTCGCCCTCGCCTTCGGCGCGGTCGGGACGACCTCGCGACCCGCGGCGGCTCAGCTCGACGACGCCAACTCGGCGGTGTTCGGGCGCGGGCTGCATGCCTACTACGCAGGTCGGCTCGGTGAAGCCGATCAGTACTTCTCGCAGGCGATTGACGCCGGCGTCGTCGACCCGCGGGTCTACTACTTCCGCGGGGTGTCGCGTCTGCAGCAGGGACGACGGTACGAAGCCGAGCAGGACCTGCAAGTCGGGGCGAGCTTCGAGGCCCAACGGCCGGGCGTCGCTCACGTCGTCAATCAATCGCTGATGCGGGTGCAAGGCGCCCACCGACAGGTGCTCGAGCGCTATCGCCGCTCCGCGAAGATCGCTCAGGCGGGGACGGCGCAGGTCGCGAGCCAGGCTCGCTACCAACAGCGCGCGACCCGCGAGAGTTGGGTCCTGCGGAAGCCGGCGCTCGTGCCGCTCGAGCAGCTTGCCCAGCCGGGAGCAGTCGGGTTTGCGACCCCTGAGGCCGTGACCGAGCGCGTCGTCGCGGGGCCCGTCGAGGCGACCCCGGCGCCGATGCTGGAACCGGTTCCGCAGCCGCCGGTCGCTGAAAGTCAGCCCGCCCCCCTGGCCGATGCCCCGGCGCCCGATCTCGCAGATCCTGCGGAGGGGGACGTCCTCGGCATCGCTCCGCCTGCGGAGGAGCCCGTCGAAACCATGCCGGCCGACGACGCGGCCGACGACGTGTTTGCCGACGCGACCCCTGCGGAGTCAATGGAACCTGCTGTTCCCGACGCCGCGGCTGAGCCGGCCGAGGACGATCCCTTCGGCGAGAGCGTCGTCGAGGCGCCTGCTTCAGACGCTGCGGCGATGGAGGAGCCTGTCGCGTCCGCCCCGCCTGAGGACGCTTTCGGCGTCGACGCGGACGAGGCGCCGATGACGGACGACCCCTTTGCCGACGAAAGCCCCTTTGGGGATGAAACGGCTGAGGAGATGGTGGAACAGCCCGCCGAACCCGACGTTGCCGAAGCGCCGGCGGCAGAGCCGAGCGAGGACGCCGAAGCCGCGCCTGGCGAGGCGGGGGACGATCCCTTCGGCGAGGACCCCTTCGGCAGTGCGCGTGAGGATGCGGGCGATTTCTCGCAGCCGGCGATGGAGGACGAGGCGAGCTCGGCGGAAGAGGATGCCGCCGCGATGCCTGCCGAGTCCGACGCGGTCACGGAGGAGGACCCGTTCACGGTCGACGCGGCCGAGGGACCGATGATCGACGACGCGGATCCGTTCGGAAGCGACGACGCGGAGCCGATGGCCGACGAGCCGACCGAAGACGAACCCGCCGCGGTTGATCCGTTCGCTGACGAGCCCGAAGTTCCCGCGGAGGAGTCCGACGCCGAGGCGGCGATGGCCGACCCGTTCGGCGAGTTTTCTGGCGCCGATTCCGACGCCGAAGCGACTGCTGCGGCTGACGATGCCGAGGCTCCGGCTGCCGCCGAGGAAATGGCCGACGAAACCGAATCTGCCGCCGAAGAAGCGGTTGACGAAGCCGCCGACCGGCCTGCCGCCCCGGCAGAGACCGAAGCGGACCCGATGGACGATCCGTTCGGGGACTTTGGGGACGACGACGCGGCAGCCGCTGACAGGGATGTCGCCGACGTGGACGTCGCCGACGAGGATGCCGCCGCGGAGGATGCTGCGACCGGCGCTGAGAACGACGCGGCGGCTGAGGATGATGACGCGGCGATGGACGACCCCTTCGGGGATGCCGACTCCGACCCGACGGAGGCCGAAGAGGATGCGTCCGCTGATGCGGACGAGTCCGAGGAGGCCGTCGAAGATCAGAGCGAGGCCGCGATGACGGAGGACGACGACCCGTTCGGCGAGTCCGCGGAGGCGACCGATTCCGAAGACTCCGAAGGAGCAAGCGACGAAGAGGCGACCGAGGAAGCCGACGAGGAGGCCCCGGCCGCGGACGAATCTGCTGCTGACGAGGCTGCAGACGCCGAAGCGTCTGCAGAGGACGACTTCGATCCCTTCTTCGGAGAGTGATCGCGCATGAAATCGATCAACTCCTGGAACCGAAGACGGCATGCGGGCCGTCGGCGATTGGCGACGCTGTGCGCTATGTTGCTCGCAACGCTGGCGTCGTGCAGTCGCCCGCCGGCGCCGATCGTTGCGCCGGACGCCGAGCGCGACGACCTCGAAGTGGTCGTCGACCGCTTGCGCAACGTGCTGGGCGAGTCGACGCCCGCCACGTCCATTCCCAACGTCACGGTCGTTCCGACCACCCGGATCGTGAAGGAGTACGACATGCAACCGGCGGCGGACGGGCGTCCGGCTGCCGCGACGATCACGATTCGCACGATCCCCGGCCGGGCCGCGCTGGCCGAAAAGCGGGGCGACGTCGACAACCCGGCCGAGTCAGTCGAGGACTCTTCGACCGACGAGACGTATCAGCTTGCCTACGGCGAGAAAGGCTGGGAACTCGTCGAGCAACCGCAGACCGAAGTCGAGAAGTTGTGGTTCGTGTACGCCCTGCCGGATTGATCCGCAGAGCGACTCCTCGCGCGGTTGTCTGCAACGCGCAGCGCACCGGGCTCGACAACTGATTTCGGCGTGGCCGCCGACTCGCATCGCGCCAGGCGCATCGGCGCTATGGCCCGACCGCTCCTGCAGGGTTGGCGGCAACGTGATCAGCTGCGCGACTCGCCTGATATTCGTAGGCGGCTGACGGCACGTAGCGGGACGCAGCGGCGGACGAATTGGCTGCGAACGGATTGGCCGGTCGCGCCGGGCCCGCCGCTTGCGGCGGGACGGTCGCGTCGGCGTCCCCAGCGGGCGCGTCGCGGCGGAACGGGTTGAGTTGCGCCGCGGCCGCTTGTCCTCCTGGGGCGACGGGGACGGTCGCGGACTGTTGCCCGGGGGCGGGCATTGGCGTCGTGACCGGCGTCGGCTGGTAAGCCGCAGCCGGCGCCACGTTCCCCGACGACCCGTCCTCGATCACCGCCGGCAGCGGTTGGACCGTCGACAGGCCCGTTGCCGCGGGCGACGACAGGTTCATCGCCGAGGGATTGTTCATGGTTTGCGGCGCCGGGATCTCCTCGATCGGCGTCGCGTCGTCGGTTCGCTGTTCCAGCGCTCCCGGCGGGACGCTCTCGACCCCTGCCCCGCTCCGCTGGCCGTACGGCCAGCGGCTGATCACGCCGGGACGGGTGAAGCCGTAGTCGATGAAGGCGGCGGCGTCGCGGCTCCGTGCGCGGCGCAGCGCGTCGAAGTGCGCCTTGCCGGGCCAGGGACCCTCGGCCAGGTAGACGCCGTTGTACTCCAAGAGCGAGTCCTTGTTGAAATGGACTCGGGCGATCGCCCGGTTGTAATCCACCAGCGAGCGGTACGTGGCGCTTTCCGACTCGGCCCGGCGACGCTGGGCGTCGAGCAGGAAGTCGAGCGTCTGGCGACCGACGTCGTACAGGGCTTGCCGGGCCTGCACTTCGTCCTCCGAGGCGAGCCGGCGATTGAAATTCGTCTGGGCGACCTCGTAATTGAAATCGAGATCGCGAATCGCGTCCGACAGGTCGTGGGTGATTTCCAACTCCAGGTCCTGGAGGATCGCCCGTTCGCGCGACAACAGCATTTGGTGGTGACGCACGCCGGCCATGGCGGTGCGGAAGCCGATCGGCATGGTCATCTGCAGGCCGAGCTGCCACTCCTGAAATCGGCCGTCGGTCAGCACTTCCCAGGCGTTCGAGCCGTCGGCGAACGGCCCCAAACCGTTGCCGCTGGAGTTGATGAGCTTGTCGCCGGCGCCGAGCCAGCGGTACCGCCCGGCGAAGTCCAACCGCGGCATGACTTGGTTCTTGGCGGCGATGAGTTCGAGTTCGCGCCGCTTGACCAACCACTTCTGCTTGCGGATCTCTGCCTTGCGGACGAGCGCCTCGGCGTGGATGGCGGACCAGTCGAAGTGGACTCGCGCGGTCGTCAGTTCGTCGCTGGGACGAATGAGTCGGCTGTCGGTCGCCGCGAGCCCCATGGCGTACCGCAAGCGGTTCTCGACGCGCAACAACGACGTGAGCGCGGTCTGCACCTGCGATTGGAACAGGAAGTACTGCGAGCGAGCCTGCGATTCCTGGTCGGCCTCGCCGCCGGTCTGCCCGGCGCGTTGCAGGGCCTTGACCCGCTGCCAGGTGACCAGCGCGCTTTGCAGGCCGACCTTGCGGGCTTCCAGATCGCGGTAGGAGAAATAGAGTTCCCAGTAGGCGTCCTCGACCCCCAGCACGAAGTTCCGCACGCCGATCTCGAAATCGGTCAGCGCGACGTCGTGCCGGATGCGGGCGATCACCACGCCGTCGATCGGATTGAGCTGCCCAGCGGCGGCCTGTTGAAAGGACGACGGCCCGGCGATGCGGTTCACTTGCGTGCCGCCCCCCTGCAGCAACGGCCGGTTGAACGACGCCTCGATGTTCACGTTCCAGTCGCTCGGCTGGATCCGGCTGCCGTTGTTGTTTTGGTCGTACGCGTAATTGTTGGCGATGCCGAAGGTCGAACCGTCGGCGGTCGTCTTGGTGATGCCGAAGTTCCCCTGCCCGACGTCTTGCCGGAAGTTGGGGGCGAAGAAGTCGGGAATCGCCGCCAACCCGAAGTTCTGCGGCCGGTCGTTGTACTGCCACAGCAAGCTGCTGTTGAACTGGGCGTCGAACGCGGCAAGCGCGGCCTCGACGCCGGTGCCGGCGAACTGGCTCGAATTCGAAAAGCCCGTGCCGCTCTCGATGAGCGCGGGATCGAACACGGTCGTCACGTTCGATCCCTGCAAAGTGATCGTCGAGGGGGCGGTCGTCGAGATGTTCTGCCCGTTGTCGGTAATCCGGCCGCCGAGCTGCCGCAGGACCTGGCTGTTTTCAAGCGCAATGCGAGTTGCTTCCTCGAGCGTGAGATCCCAGAACTGATAGTCGCTGAAATTGGCGAGCGTCAGCGGCGGCTGGCTCGCGGCGGTCTCGACGAGCGGTTCGGTCGCGACGTCGGGGTACTCGATCGCCGTGGCGACGTCGAGATAATGCGAGAGATCGCCGTCCTCGCGAAAGAAGAACGGCTGCGTCGGCTGGCAGCCGCTGACGAACGTCAGCAGGCAGAGCCAGAGGCTGATGGTGGAGCGGAGTTCGCGGTTCATGACGCTCGACGTCTCGCTGGGAGGACCTGCCCGGCGCGAGCCTCGGCTCGGCCGGTCGATCTGGCTGCCGACGATCGCCGGACGCCGTTCGCCCGTCGACCGTTTGAGGGTCGCGCCCTCGTCCCCCCGGACGAGATCTCCGCCGCCGTCGCGCAACGTCTCGCGACGAGCGCACCGCAGGCGGAGCAATCCGCAATGGTGTTATCGTCCGCCCAATCGGCAAACTTTCGCACAAGAGACGTGTGCGAGAGAGAAATTCGCAGCAACGCTTGCTAGCTGCGGCGTAAGAACGCGCCAAAGAGCCGCAAGGCGCCTGCCCGCCCAAGCCGCAAGACGTCACCTTGTCCGAGCCGCGAGGCGTCAGCCCGCGGAGCAGCGAAGTGTGCCGCCGGCCGCTCCGCGGGCTGACGCCTCGCGGCTCGGGGGGAGGCAAACGTTGCGACCGGGGCGGTTTGCGCTTCGCGGGCCGACGGAAGGCTCTCTTACTGATCCGCGTACACGCGGGTGCTTTCTTCTTCGGTGAGCGGCTGTTGCAGGTCGTCCGAGCCGACCTGGACGCGCAAGCGTTGGTCGCCGGGGCTCACCGCTTGCACCGTGATGCGGAAAATCGATTCGCCCCGCGGCGGCAGTTGCGGCAAGGGCGAGAAGGCGATGCGGTCGTTCTCGACCGTGTGGCGCGTCTCCCCCTCGGCGGTCAACACCCGCATGCCGGGGGTGAGCTGAGCCGCAACTTGCACGTTGGTCGCCGCCTTGGAACCTTGGTTGCGGACCCGGATTTCGTAGGTCGTCTTTCCGCCGACTTCGATCAGGTCCTCGAGGTCCGACACGTTGATCGTCAGCGCCGCGAGCCCCTCGACCCGCACCCGCGCCTCGGCCTCCGCCTCCAGCCCGCGGGCCGCTTTGGACTCGGTCTTGATCATGTGATCGCCCGGTTCGATCGGCAGCGCGACCAGCTCGACCGCGCCGCGCTCGTTCGCCGGCAACTCGGCCAAGCTCCAGTAGATGCTGTGGGTCGCCGCGTCGTACTCGCCCAGGTTGTTCGCGCTGACGAACTTGAGTCCCTTCGACAGGTGCGAGACGAGCTGCACGTCGTGAGCCGCGGCCGTGCCGGGGTTCTCGACGCTGACGGTGTACTTGGCGGGTCGTTCGAGATAGCGCATTTGCGGACCTTCGATCGACAGCTTCAAGTCGGGGGCGAGGATCTCGAATTCGCAGCCGGCTTGGACTTCCAGGTTCGCGTCGGCTCGGGCGACCATCACGTTCTGCACGATGCCCGCTTGGGCCGCGGTGAGAACCAGCTCGATGGTGCGCGACTCGCCGGCCCGCAGCGTGCCGATTTCGTACTCCAGCGAGGGCCCCGCGTCGTGAATCACCGCCTCGGGGACGTTCTCCAACAGCATGACGCCGGTTGCGTCCCCTGTGCCGGGGTTCGAGACTTCGACCTGCACAAGGTGCCGCTCGCCGATCATCACCCGCGGCTGCGAGGCGAGCCGCAACGCAAGTTGCGGCCGCGTGCAACGGGCCCGCGCCGAGGCGTGGGCGGCAAACGTCACCGTGGCGACGCTCCCCAGTTCCCCTTCCTCGGCGGGGATGAGTTCCATTTCGACGAGCCGCTCCTCGCCCGCCGACAACGTCCCCAGGTCCCAGGCGACGTCGGCGCCCGCGACGCTCGCCCGCGGGGCGGTCCCGACGAGCTTCGTCCCCTGCGGAATTTGGTCATGGATCGTCACGCCATGGGCGGCCCGCTGGCCGACGTTCTTCACGCGCACCGCAAACGTGCACTTCTTGCCGACTTGGATCTCGTCGGGGCCGAGTTTCTGAATCGCCAAGGTCGGGGTCTGGGCCCCTTCGAGTCCGCGCTCGCCGGGGCGGCCGGTCCCCTCGGCCGTTTGGATGCCGGGGGTCGGGGTGAGCCCCGGATTGCCGGAGACCGCTCCGTACGGAGAATCCTGGCGACCGTCCCCTGGCGGCGACACGGGTGCGGCGCTCGCCAGATACGGGTTGGTCACTTCGCGCGGCGTGGGAGACAGCGACCGGGCGTCGTCGGAGCCATAGGCGCCGGCCGTCGGCGTCGGCGTTGCAAGCGGCGCCGCAGCAAAGGCGTTCATCGGCTCGGCGGTCGATTCAACGCCGTACGCCGCTGCGGGATCGTGCGGCGGCTCAGCGACCAGCGGCGCTTCGGTTGCAGGTTCCTCGACCGGCGTTGGCGTCGCGAAGGCGTTGGCGAATTGCTGATCGATGGGGGTGCTCGCGTACCGACCCGCGGCGACCGGGGCGGCGGCAGGAGGGGCCGTCGCTGCGGGGGCCGGCTCGCGGAAAGCGTTTCGGGCGTCGGGTTCGTCGCTCGGTTCGGCGAACGCCGAGTCGGGGATCGCGACGCGATTTCGCAGCGGATTGTCCTCCCCGGCGTTTTGGCCGCGGGCGACTTCGGGGGCCGTGTCCTCGGCCGTGCGAGATTGCGTCGAACCGACCGATGCGGACGCCGCGGCGTAGCGATCGCCGTAGCTGGCGGCGGCAAACGGATTGACGGGAGCAGCCGCAGCCGAGGTCGCTTCGACCGGCGCCCCGACGTAGCGGTTCTCGGCGGGCGCGAACCCGGCGTCGTAGCGCGGCGCGCTGCGGATCTCGTCGTCGCCGAACAGTTGGCGAACCCGCTCGCTGCTGACGCCGGATTGTTTCTCGGCGATCTGGGCGTCGGGCTGGCGTTGAGCGACGTAGCGGAACAGCCCCGCCCCGCCGCCGGTGAACAGCCCCAGCGACAAGGCCCACGGGGCGACGCGCCGCACCAACGAACGACGAACCGGCGTGATCGTGACTTCCATGACGACTGATCCCGATCAAGAACAAGCAGAACGACGCAATCGCCGCGGCTTCGTGCCGACGGCGCGTGGGCGCGGACGATCCGCGCGCACGGACTCACCAGGGGCGGTAAGTAGCAAACCCCTGCCGAGGCGAGAAGAGCAATCGCACGCGGCGAACAACCCGGCGGCAGGTAGTGATCCCATTTGCCAAACGGATGGGTGGCTGGGGTCGAACGAAGTGAGCCCCCAGCGGATTTCCTGGGGGCTCCGCTGAGCTGCGACCCCAGGCGCCCTTCCAAGGCCGCAAATGGTATCACGACCCGGCGGCAGGTCTCGCGGTGGACGTATTTCACCGCGGCGTGTGCAGAAATCGCAGTGGAGGACGTCGAGCGTCGTGAGGGTACGCTAGCGGGCAAGACTCCCAGGCCAAGCGACGTGAAAATGTCCGGGAGCCGCGTTTCGGCGTCTCCCGCTGAACCGCGTTGCTCGGCGCCCCCTGCGGTGCAATCCGAAACGCAAACTCAGCAGGCCGCCGAGGATCGTCGCGGCGCCGGCGCCCGGTTCCGGCACGGCCGTCGCCGCGACGCTGGCGCCGACCGTCGCGCCGTAATGACGCTGCCAGGCGAGAAAGTCGGCCCCGTCGGTGGCGCCGCTCGCGTCGGCGTCTCCCGCGGCGGACAGGCCGAAGGCGTTGCGCCATATGGTCAGGTCGGCGGCGTTGACGGCGTAGTTGCCGTCGAAATCGCCGACCGGGGGGGCGAGCTTCGCCAGCGGCAGTTCTTGGAAGAACTGGCCGATGTACCGCAGGTGCTCAAGGTGGGAATCGCCGTCGGCGCCCGTGGCGCCCCAGAGTCTGAAGTTGCCCGAGACCGCCTGCCGGTAGAAGTTGAGCGTCCCCAGCCCGTTGTAGTTGACCGACTGGGGCGAGATTCCCAGCGACTGCAACAGCTCGTCGCCGCACTCGGCGGTGCTCTCGTAGGTGTAGGTGGGGACTTGCGAGTGGCTGAACAGAAAGGTCTTCTGCCCGTTCTTGGCTTGGGCGGCGAAAGCCTTGTAGTCGACCATCTGCGAGTCGAGCGGCGTGCCGTCGCCCGCGGTCGTGGCGTACAACGAATCGGCCGCCAGCAGGGCGTCGATCGTGCTGCGGTAGCTGGCCGACTTGAGGATCTCGCGAACCGCCCCGTAACCGGCGCTGAACGACGAGACCCCCAACTGATCCCAGGTCAGCGTGCCGGCAAAGTCGGTTTGGGCGCGGACTTTGGTCAGCGCCTCGTCCAGCAGCGTCTGAAACAGCGACGCGTTGGAGAACGGCGTCGAGTACGCGCTCGACAGCCCGCTGTAGTTGACCGTGACGATGATCGAGTTGAGCCGGGCGTAACGCGCGTTGTTCCAGACGACCTGCTTGTCGCCGTGAAAGTGGACCAGCAGGTCGGCGACGTCTCCGGGCCGGTGCTGATAAGTGCTGGGGATGAACAACCGCCACGCCGAGTTCGACATGGCGATCTCGCGTCCCGAGGCGACGGGAACCTGCGCCGCGACAGGCCGGGTCGCAGCGGGCAGGACGAGAGTCGACAGTACGACGATGTCGCGAACGATCCGCATGACGGTCTCGCGGCCCGGAACAGGAACAAGGGGAGGCCCAAAACCGCCATTGTACTCGCTCCGGCGGCCAAAATCGCGGATTCGGCACGCCGTTTCAGCAGGACCGCAAAGTCGCTGGGCGGTTTGCCTTCATCCTTGCCAGGCGTTCCGCTATTGGCGGTCGACGTCGGCGTCGTCCACGATCAGCGGCTCGCCTTTGCCGGGCGAGACGCTGACGTTTCGCAGCGTGACGCCGCGGGCGTGACGGATCTCCAGCCCCGCGCGGGCCGACTCGATCCGCACGTTCTCGAGCAGGACGTTCTCAAGCGGACTCTCCGGCAGGCCGACCAGGAACCCTGCATCCTTGGTGCTCGTGGCCGTGAGATTGCGAATCGTGATGTTGCGATACTTGGGGGTCGTTCCGGTCACCGGCTGCGGCTTGTCGGTCGCGGGGATTTTGGGGTAGTAGCTGGTGATCGTGATCGCCCCGGCGACGTTCTTCATCGTGATGTTCTCGCAGAGGAGGTTCTCGACGGTCCCTCCACGTTTGCGATCGCTCTTGATGCGGATGCCGTTGTCGGTGTTCTCGAACGTGCAGTCGCGCACCACCACGTCCTTGACCCCGCCGACCGTCTCGCTGCCGATCGACATGCCGTGGCCATGCTTGAAGGTGCAGTCGGTCACGGTCAGCCCGTGGGCGGCGAATTCGCGTCCGTCGGCTCGTTTGCCTGACTTCACGGCGATGTTGTCGTCGCCGACGTCGATGAGGCACCGCCGGACGACGACGTCGACGCACATGCTGGGATCGATGGCGTCGGTGTTGGGCGCCCGTTCGGGGGCCAGGAACGTGGCGTCCTCGACGAGCACGCCGTCGCACTCGGTGGGGACGAAGTGGAACTTCGGCGCGTTCTGGATCGTCACCCCGCGCACGGTGAGGTTCTTCACCCGGGTGAGCACGATGAGATTGGGTCGCGGCAGGGTGTAGCCCGACTGCTTCTGCCGAGCTTCCTCGGCCGCTTGCCACCACGCCTGACCGCCGCCGTCGATCGTGCCTTCGCCCTCGATGACGACGTCCTCGAGGTCTTTGCCGCCGAGAAAGGGATGGAACGCGTCGGGTTTGTCGGTCCGCTCGAACGCCGCTCGCTCGCTGGTCGCCAGCAGCGTGGCGCCCTGTTCCAACCGCAGCGTCGTCTTGGTGCGAATCGTCAGCGGCTCGCTGAGGTAAGTCCCCGGGGGGAGCAGCACCACGCCTCCCCCCGCCTTGCCGCAAGCGTTCAGCGACTCTTGCAGCGCTTGCGTGTCGAGCGTCTTTCCGTCGCCCGTGGCGCCGGCGTCGCGGACGTTGAAGACGTGCTGCGCCGCACACGGCGCAGCGAGGACGAGACACGCCAGCAAGCCAAACCCAAGCGGGGCCAGCAACTTGTTCATCGTGGTCACCGGATCGCGAACAGCGAATTAAGGAGAGAGGACGACAAGCCGACGGCAGCGGCGTCAACGTCAGCCGCCGTCAGTCACGCCTTTCAGCAAAGCTGCCGGCACAGCGGACCGCAAGGGGGGCGCGAGCGAATCAGACGACTTGCGCGACGGTCGTGCGAAGAATCGTCTGAAGCGAGCCCCAGTTGCTGCGTTTTATGGGTCGTCCCCGTTCGCTCACCGCGGCAGCACGATGCGAAACCGCGCTCCCGGACGGCCGTCGTCAAGGACCGACAGCCGACCGCCGTGGGCTTCGACGACGCGCATGGCGATGGCCATTCCCAGGCCCGTGCCGCGCGCTTTGGTCGTGAAGAACGGCTCGAAGACGCGCCGCCGTTGCTCGATGGTCAGCCCCGGACCGTTGTCGGCAATCTCGATCTCGATCGCCTCTTTCTCCCCCAGCGTGGTCGGGCGCACCGCGATCGTCGCCTCGACCGGGTCGCGGCAGGCCGCCAGCGAGTTCTCGAAGAAGTTGCGAAACGCCTGCACCAAGCGGAATCGATCGATCCGGACGGCTGGGTAGGAATCGCCGATCTCCTCGACGAGTCGGCACTGCCGCCCGGCACGCTGCGGGGCGAGCATCCCCCACGCCTCGCGCCACACGCCGGCCAGCTCCGCCTCGCGCAGCTCGACATGGATCGGCGCCGCGTAGCTGCGCACCTCGTCCAAGAGCGAGTTGAGTCCGTCGGTCGCCCGGGCGACGTCCCCCAAGAGCTCAGCCAAAGCGCCGTCCTCGCCGACGCGAAGTTGCGCCGAATCGAGCGCGATGTGAATCCGCTGCAGATAGTTGCGGCTCTCGTGGGCGAGCGTTGAGACCGTCTGCCCGATCATCGCCAGTCGCTCGGCCTGTTTGACCTGGCGTTCGGCTTCCTTGCGCTCCGTGAGATCGCGGACGATTCCGGTGAAGAGGCGTTCCTCGCCGAGGTCGATTTCACTGATCGCCAAATCGATGGGGAACCGCTGGCCGCTCTTGCGCAGCCCCTCCGACTCGCGGCCGATGCCGATGATCCTCTTCTCGCCGGTCGACAGATAGCGCTGCAGGTAAGCGTCGTGCTCCGAGGCGTACGGCTCGGGCATGAGCAGCTTGACGTTATGGCCCACGACCTCGGCGGCCGCGTAGCCGAACATTTGCTCGCCGGCCGGGTTGATCGAGTGGACGATCCCGCGCTCGTCGATCGTGACGATCGCGTCGACCGCCGAGTCGAGGATCGCCCGGGTGTGGGCGGCGAGCGCAGGGCTGCTCGCCGCGGCGTCGACGTGGACGCAGACCCAACTCGACGGGGGCCCGGAGCCGTCCCCCAGCGGGGCGGCCCGCAGGTTGTAGGCGCGCCACGCCCCGTCGTGGCGACGATAGCGGAGCTCGGCGGTGAAGGGTTCGCCCGCGGCGATTCGCCGCTGCCACTCGTCGCACACCGACCCGCCGTCGGCGGCGGCGAAGGTCGCGTCGAGCCAGCCCCAACCGAGGGCGGCCTGGTCGCTGGCGCCGGTGAAACGTCGCCACTGCGGATTGAACCACTGGGCCGCGCCGTCGGGGCCGTGGGTCGACAGGAACAGGGGCAAGGGCCCGACGCCGGCAAGGGCCTCGACGACCTCGCCGACGGTGGCGGCAGATGAGGGGTGCGGCGGTTCAGGAGTCATGGCCCGTATTGTAGCAGCCCGCCGCGCCCGATCGATCGGGGGGCTGCGAGACGGGAGGACGCGCAAGAGGAAGACGGAGGTTCGATCAGCTTGCCCCAGAGTCCAATCGTCCCATGGTCCCCCTGGCCCGGCCCCGCCCCCTCAATCCGACTCCAGGACGAGGTCCGGCAACTGGGCGCCGCACAGGTCGAGCATTTGCAGCCGGGTCGCCATGAGACGCTCCTCGAGCACCTTGGCGGTCCGGCGCATGATTTCGAACCCGAACTGCGAATCCTGGGCGCAGAGTTCCAACAGGGCGTGTCCGTCGAATGCCAGCACGGTCGTCGGCTGCAGCGTGTGGGCGGTCGCCGAGAAGCGGTCGCTCTCCACGAGCGGCGACCAGCCCATCAGTTCGCCGTCGTCGACGGTCATCATCATGCGGTGACCGGTGGCCGGGGTGCAGTTGGCGAGGGCCACTTTGCCGTGGACGATCAGGTAGACGTCCTTGGCGTCGTCGTACTCCTCGAAGATGGTCGTCTGGGCCGGGAACTTGGCGACCCGGGCGATGGCAGCCAGGCGGTCGAGCTGCGCTTCGCTCAGCCCGTGCAGGAAGTCGGCCTTGATAAGGGCCGCTTTGACGTCAATCGTGCTCATGAGAGAAGGCCTCCAATCTCGGCCGGCCCGCGCCGGCTCCCACGCAGAGCCAAGCGGGCAAACCTACTGTTCTTTCGTCCGCAAATCTAGTTCCGCTTCGGCGTCCGACTTGGGATCCGTCTCGACCGCCTGGAGTTTGACGTCCCACTCGGCGCCGTCAGCTTACGTTCTCGTTATGCTCGTCGGCCCAATTCGACTTATACTGGCAACTGACAAGAGCGGGGCCCCGACTTGTCTTTGGTCGCCGCTTGTTCGTTCCGAGCCGTCGATGAGTTCCGCCGTCATTCATATCAACCGCTATCCGAACCGGCGATTCTACTGCCGCTCCACGAGCGAGTACGTTTCGCTCGAGCGGATCGAGCAGTTTGTTCGCGACGGCGCGACGGTCGAGATTCGCGACAGCCACACTCAGCAGGATATCACGCGGATCGTGCTGGCCCAGTTGCTTATCGAGCGGCAGCCGGAAAAGATCGCGCTGTTTCCGACGCCGATGCTCCACTTGCTGCTGCGGGCGAACGACCTGATGACGGACTTTCTGCGGAGCTACTTCCGCGATTCGCTGACTTATCTCGAGTATTTGCAGAAGCACGGGGCGACGGCCCGACTGTCGCAGCCGATTCACTGGCTGCAGTCGTGGTTGGAAGGAGCGGCCCGCCGAGCCGGGGTCGGCCCGGCCCCCGCCGGCGACGACGAACCTCCGCCCTCCGGCTCGCCCGCGGAACTGGCTGAGCGAATCGCCGAGTTGGAATCGCGCTTGCGGCGATTGGAGCATGGCGAACAAGAGGAGGACGGGGGAGACCATGGGACGAGGGGATTATAGAACCGGCGGGCGAGGCGAATTCTTGTCGGGGCGCGTCCTGCGTCGGGTCAGCCCTTCGCGCCGGCCCTCCCCCCTCACACCACGTGCCGCGAGGTGAACTCCGCGAGGGTTTGGACGTAATTGGCGCGCTCCAGGCCGCTGGGGTCAGGGGCGTTTTCACGACTCATGCTGCCGCGAAGCTGACCGACGGACTTGTATTCTTGCTCCTCCATCCAGGTTCTCAAGGCCTCGAGGGTCGTCGCCGCGAAACCTGGGCCGTTGGCCAGCAGGGCGCAGGTCATCATCACCGCGTCGGCGCCAACCAGCAGCAGCTTGGCGACGCAGGCCGCGCTGTGCACCCCGCTGGTCGCGGCCAGCGACACCGTCGGCAGTTGATCGCGCAGAATGGCGATCCACCGCAGCGGCACGCGGGCCTCATGCGGTTGGCTGAACACCAGCTCCGGCTTGATCCGCAGCCGGTCGAGATCGAGGTCGGGCTCCAAGTACCGATTGAACAGCACCAACCCGTCGGCCCCGGCGAGCGCGAGCTGCGCCGCGAAATTCGGCAACGCCGAAAATTGGGCCCCGATCTTCACGGCCAGCGGGATCTCAATCGCGTCGCGGACCTTGGCCACGAGGTTGACGTACCGCGCCTCGACGTCGGCAGCCGTCATCTCGGGGTCGGTCGGGACGAAGTAGATGTTGAGTTCCAACGCGTCGGCGCCTGCCGACTCGATCCGCCGGGCGTAGTCGACCCAACCCCCGGGGGACGAAGCGTTGAGACTGCCGATGATCGGGATCGACAGCCGCCGCTTGGCGTCCTCGATCCGCTCCAGGTAGGCGCTGGGGGTCGAAAAGGCGTCCTTCAACTCGGGAAAGTAATCGAGCGACTCGGCGTTGGCGTCGGTCTGGTAGTCGTAGAGCCGCTGCACTTCCATCTGATCGTGCAGGATTTGCTCCTCGAACAGCGAAGGCATGACCGCCGCGCCGATGCCCGCGTCCTCGAGCCGGCACAGCGACGACAGGTTTCCCGTGAGCGGCCCCGCGGAGGCCACCAGCGGGCTCCGCAACGACAGCGACAAGTACTTGGTGGTGAGATCGACGCTCATATCGTCGGTTCCTGTTGTTGCTCGACGTCGCGACTGACGCCGGCCATCTGTTGGTAGTAATTCCACTGGTCGTTGATGTCGTCCTGGGCGAGCTTGAACAGCCGCTCGGCCTCGGCCGGGTTCGAGCGGGCCAGCATCGCGAACCGCGCCTCCTGCATGGCGACCTGCTTGAACGGCACGGTCGGCGGACGGCTGTCGAGTTGGAACGGAGTCCCCCCGTCGTGAGCCAACCGCGGGTCATGCCGATACAACGGCCAGAAGCCCGACTGGACGAGGTCCTTCTGGTGCGTCATCGCCGTGGTCATGTTGATGCCGTGGGCGATGCAGTGGCTGTACGCCAAGATGAGCGACGGTCCCGGCCAGGACTCGGCTTCGTGGAACACGCGCACCGTTTGGGCCGGGTTGGCGCCGACGGCGATTTGGGCGACGTAGGCGTTGCCGTACTGCACGGCGAGCATTCCCAGGTCCTTCTTGCGGGCCTGCTTGCCGCCGGCGGCGAACTTGGCGATCGCCGACCGCGGGGTCGCCTTCGACGCCTGCCCCCCCGTATTGCTGTAGACCCCCGTGTCGAGCACCAGGATGTTCACGTCCCGCCCGGTCGTCAGGACGTGGTCGAGCCCTCCGAAGCCGATGTCGTACGCCCAACCGTCGCCGCCGATGATCCAGACGCTCCGCTTGATCAGAGCGTCGGCGATCGGCAACAGCCGTCGGGCCGCGTCGGCGTCGAGCTTGGCGAGCCGGTCTTTGAGCAGCGCCACCCGCTCTCGCTGTTTGGCGAAGTCCTCTTGCGTGGCCTGCGGGGCGTCGAGCAGCGCCTGCACGAAGGCGTCCCCTAATTGCCCGGCCAGCCCCTTGAGCAGTTCCTCGGCGTAGTGCCGCTGGTGGTCGGCCGCCAGTCGCAGCCCGAGGCCGAACTCGGCGTTGTCCTCGAACAGCGAGTTGTTCCACGAGGGGCCGCGACCCTGAGCGTTCTGGCTCCAGGGGGTCGTCGGCAGGTTGCCGCCGTAGATCGACGAGCAGCCGGTCGCGTTGCCGATGATCGTCCGGTCGCCGAACAGTTGGCTCAGCAGCTTCAGATACGGCGTCTCGCCGCACCCCGCGCAGGCGCCGGAGAACTCGAACAGCGGCTCGAGCATCTGCGAGCCTTTGACCGTGTCGATTTTGACCGCCGTGCGATCGAACTCGGGGAGGTCGAGGAAGTAGTCGAAGTTGGTCCGCTCGCGATCGAGATGGGGGAGCTTGGGCTCCATGTTGATCGCCTTGCGTTTGGCGATCTCCTTGTTCTTGGCCGGGCACACGTCGACGCACACTCCGCAGCCGGTGCAGTCGTCGGGCGCCACCTGGATCGTCAGCGCCAACTCGGCCCCGTCGGCGGGCGCGGGAAGGTCTTTGCCCTTGTACTTGCGCGACTCGAACCCCGCGGGCGCCCCGGCGAGCGCCGCGGCCGAGAACGGCTTCATGCGAATCGCCGCGTGCGGGCAGACGAGCGCACAGAGTCCGCACTGGATGCAGATGTCGCCGTCCCAGATCGGAATCTCCTGGGCGATGCTCCGCTTCTCGACCTTGGCGGTCGAGGTGGGAAACGCCCCGTCGACCGGCATCGCGCTGACCGGCAGCAGGTCCCCCAACCCGGCGAGCAACTGCGACGTGACCCGCTCGACGAAATCGTCGCCGTTGGAGACGGCCAGCGCCGCCATCCGCAGCGAGCTGGTCGCCTCGACGGGGATCTCGACCTCGTGCAGCCCGTCGAGCGCCGCGTCGACCGCGGCGAAGTTCTGCTCAAGGATCGCCTCGCCCCGTTTGCCGTAGGTCTTCTTGA
Organism: Pirellulales bacterium; assembly: GCA_019636345.1. Lineage (NCBI taxonomy): Bacteria > Pseudomonadati > Planctomycetota > Planctomycetia > Pirellulales > Pirellulales bacterium. Next base: position 31,346 of record JAHBXQ010000012.1, read on the forward strand.
TCGCGTCCTTGATCCGGAGAATCGCTTCGTCGCGGGGCAGGACCCCGGCCAGGGCAAAGAAGCAGACCTGCATCACCGTGTTGATTCGCCCCCCCATCCCCGCGGCGTGGGCCACCTGAAGGGCGTCGATCACGTAGAACTTGAGCCGCTTGGCGATGATCTGCTGCTGCACCTCGCGGGGGAGCCGATCCCAGGTCTCCGTCGGTCCGTAGGGACTGTTCAGCAGGAACGTCGCCCCCGGCTCGGCGACGTTGAGCATGTCGATCCGGTCGAGAAACTGAAACTGATGGCACGCCACAAACCCGGCCCGGTCGATGACGTACGACGAGTTGATCGGCCGGGGGCTGAACCGGACGTGGCTCACGGTGACCGAGCCGGCCTTCTTGCTGTCGTAGACGAAGTATCCCTGGGCGTACAGCGGGGTGTTCTCGCCGATGATCTTCACCGAGTTCTTGTTGGCCCCCACCGTGCCGTCGCTCCCCAGGCCGTAGAACACGGCCCGGGTCACGTCGTCGGCCTCGGTCGAGAGTTCGGGATCCCACTTCAACGACAGATGCGTCACATCGTCGGTGATGCCGATGGTGAAGTGTCGCTTGGGCGACTCGGCCGCGAGTTCGGCGAACACGCTGGTCGCCATCGCGGGGGTGAACTCCTTGCTCGACAACCCGTAGCGGCCCCCGATGACATGCGGCAGCGGGGCCCCGGCGGGCCACGTCTCGGCAAGCGCCGCCAACACGTCGAGATAGAGCGGTTCGCCCAGCGCCCCGGGCTCCTTGCATCGATCGAGCACGGCGATCCGCTCGACCGACGGCGGCAAGGCGGCGACGAACTCCGCGGCGTCATAGGGCCGGTAGAGCCGCACCTTGAGCAAGCCGACGCGCTCCCCTCGTTCGACGAGCAGTTCGAGCGCCTCCTCGGCGGCGCCGACCCCCGAGCCCATCATCACGACCACGCGCTCCGCCTCCGGGTGGCCGACGTAGTCGAACAGGCGGTACGTTCGCCCGGTGGCCGCGGCCAGCCGGTCGAACTCCTGTTGCACGAGTCCCGGCGTCGCCAGATAGAACGGGTTGGCCGCTTCGCGGGCTTGGAAGAACACGTCGGGGTTCTGGGCCGTGCCGCGCAGCGTCGGTCGCTCGGGATTCATCCCCCGCAGGCGGTGTGCGCGGACGAGGTCCTCGTCGATGAACTCGCGGATCGTCGCCGGGTCGAGCAGCGCGATCTTGTTCACCTCGTGCGAGGTGCGGAAGCCGTCGAAGAAATGGACGAACGGCACGCGGGCCCGCAGCGTCGCCGCGTGGGCCACGAGGGCGAAATCGTGGGCCTCTTGCACGGTTCCCGAGCAGAGCAAAGCCCAGCCGGTGCTGCGGGCCGACATCACGTCGCTCTGGTCGCCGAAAATCGACAGGGCGTGCGTAGCCAGCGATCGGGCCGCCACGTGAAACACCGTCGGGGTCAGCTCGCCGGCGATCTTGTACATATTGGGCAGCATCAGCAGCAGCCCCTGCGACGCCGTGAAGGTCGTCGTCAGCGACCCCGCCTGCAAGGCCCCGTGGACGGTCCCCGCAGCGCCCGCCTCGCTCTGCATTTCGATCACCTCGGGGACGACGCCGAAGATATTCGGCTTGTCTTGGGCCGACCACGCGTCGGCGAGTTCCCCCATGGGCGAGGCGGGGGTGATCGGATAGATGGCGATGACTTCGCTCGCTTGGTGAGCGACGAGCGCCGCGGCTTCATTGCCGTCGAGCGTGACGAATTGCGGCTCTTGCACGTGAAGAAACTCCTGGCGGCGAGAACGAGACGGCGAGACCGGCGCGGCATTGCGGCGATGCGCACTTTCGCTCGCCGCACTCTCTCACTGCCCTGGGCAACAACCGTACCGAAGGTCCCGCCGGCGCCGGGCGCTGCGAAATGCGTCTTCAGGCGCCCTGTCGCCGCGTGTTCGCGCGTCGATTTGCTGGAAACTGCTCACGTGGGCGATCGGAAGTGTGCGACTTGGCACAACGGCCGCGGCCAGTGTGCGGCGCGGGCCTGGGGTCTCGACCTGAGAACCCGGAATCGAAGATCAACCGGCGCCCCCCGCCGAGTCAGCGGGCCAATTGCGACCAGAGCACGCCCGCGGCGACGGCCGAGCCGATGACTCCCGCCACGTTGGGGGCCATCGCGTGCATGAGCAGGAAGTTTTGCGGGTCTTCTTTCTGCCCAATGACGTGCACCACCCGGGCCGAGTCGGGGACGGCCGACACCCCCGCGGCGCCCAACAGCGGGTTGATCTTCTCGCGAAGGAACAAGTTCATGAACTTCGCGAACAGAATTCCTCCCGCGGTCGCGGTGGCGAACGACGCGGCGCCGAGGGCGAAGATGCCGATCGACTGGGGCGTGAGGAAGTGGTCGGCGCTGGTGCTGGCGCCCACGCAGAATCCCAGCACGATCGTCACGACGTCGATCATCGCCGTGCGGGCCGTGTTGGCGAGTCGCTCGGTCACCGTGCACTCCTTCAGCAGATTGCCGAAGAACAGCATGCCGATCAGCACGATGGCGCCAGGGGCTAACAGCCCGCAGATCAGAAACGCGGCGATCGGGAAGATGATTCGCTCGCGGCGCGACACGTGCCGCGGGGCCTTCATGCGGATCAGCCGCTCGTTCTTGGTCGTCAGCAGGTACATGATCGGCGGCTGAATGACCGGCACCAGGGCCATGTACGAGTAAGCGGCGATGGCGATGGCGCCCAGCAGCTTGGGGGCCAGCTTCGACGACAGAAAGATCGCCGTGGGGCCGTCCGCTCCGCCGATGATGCCGATGGCGCCCGACTCCTGGGGCGAGAACCCCAGCACGAGCGCTCCCAGGAACGTGCCGAACACCCCCACCTGAGCCGCGGCGCCCAACAGCACCAGCTTGGGGTTCGACAGCATGGTCGAAAAATCGGTCATCGCGCCGATTCCCAGGAAGATCAGGGGCGGAAAAATCCCCTGCGAGACCCCCTGGTACAGGTACCACAGGACGCTCCCTTCCTGGTACACGCCGACGTTCATGCCCGCGGCCGGGGGGATGTTGCCCACGACCACGCCGAACCCGATCGGCACCAACAGCAGCGGCTCGTAGTGCTTGGCGATTGCCAGGTAGACGAAGCACAACCCGATGACGATCATCATCGCGTTGCCCCACGTCATCTCGACGAAGGCCGTCGTTTGGACGAGCTGCGAGGCTTTCGCGCCGAGGTATTCCAATGCGCCCATGGATGTTTAGCGGGGCTTGTGAGACGTTTGGTGTTGCCAACGGCCTTGCTGCGCCCACGCCAATTCACGGGGGGTGAGCTCGTGCGTCCGGATGACGCGGTGCCCGGGGCCAAGCACGGTTTCCACGGCGGCCGTGAGGACCGCCACGAGCTCCTCCGACAACTCGTCGACCGGTTTCGTCACGGCGGGCTCGGGCTTCGCCCGGGGCGACAGCCGCTCGATCCACGACATCAGCCGCGGCAAGTTGGAGATGAACGACGTGATTGCCACCAGTGCGAGAAACACGACGGTGATTCCCATGAGCGCCAGCGGAAGACCCAGGTCGTCCCACAGGGGCTCCCACGTCAGCTCGAACGACTTCGCGGCGACGTCGGCGGCGGCAATAAGGGGTGTGAGCGTCATCGAGTCAGGCAACGGGCAAAGGGCGATCAAGCGGGTTCAATCTCGCGGCGGGCGTCGTTACTCCAGCGTCACCAGTTCCTGGCCGTCTTGCACCGACTCGCCCTCGGCGACCTTGACCGCGGCGACGGTTCCGGCGTGCGGCGCCGTGATGTTGTTCTCCATCTTCATCGCCTCGAGCACGGCCAGGACCATCCCCGCCGCGACTTCGTCGCCCGGTTTCACCAGGACGCTCTTCACGACCCCGGCCATCGGGCTGACCACGGCGCCGGGACCGGCTGCGGCGCGCGGGGCCGAGGCCGCAGGACCGGTCGCCGGGGCCGCCGCAGCAGGCGGGGCGCCGAGCGGGGTCGCCGCCGCCGGAGCCGAGGCCGCGGGGGGATCCTCGCCGAGCACTTCGACCGTGACGTCGTAGGTCTTTTTCCCGACGGTGATGCGCAACTTTTTCATAGGAGATTCGCCTTCGCCCAAATGTGCGGTGGAGGGAACTACAGCGGGATCAACCCGTGCTTTTTCGGGGGCCGAGTCGCCCGCTTCGTCAGGGTGTTTCGCAACGCCAGTGAGACGATCGCTCGTGTCTCGGCCGGCTCGATGACGTCGGTGATCATTCCTCGCGACGCGGCCATGTACGGCGACGCAAATCGATCGCGGTACTCCTCGACCAACTGCTGGCGTATCGCCTGCTTGTCGGCCGCCTCGGCGAGTTCCTTGCGATACAGCACGTTGACCGCGCCGTCGGCCCCCATCACGGCGATCTCGGCCGTCGGCCAAGCCAATACGACGTCGGCCCCCAGGTCGCGGCTGCACATCGCCAAGTAGGATCCGCCGTACGCCTTGCGCGTGATGACCGTGATCTTGGGGACGGTCGCCGAGGCGTAGGCGAACAGCATCTTGGCCCCGTGGCGTATGATCCCTCCGCGCTCTTGGCTCACCCCGGGCAGGAACCCGGGGACGTCCACCAGGGTCAAGATCGGAATGTTGAATGCGTTGCAGAACCGGATGAATCGGGCGCCTTTGTCCGAAGCGTCGATGTCAAGAGTCCCCGCCTTCACCTGCGGCTGATTCGCGATCAGCCCGACGACGATCCCGTCGACCCGGGCGAAGCCGACGATGATGTTCGCGGCGAACGAGCGGTGGACCTCCAGGAACCGTCCCTGGTCGACCAACCGGCCGATCACTGCGTGCATGTCGAGCGCCTGCTTGAAGTCTTCGGGCACCAGCGCGTTCATCGCCTCGTCCTTGTCCATCACCAGATCCGGACTAGGACGGTGCGGCGGATCCTCGACGTTGTTCGAGGGAAGATACGAGAGCAGGTCGCGGGTGATGGCGAGCGCGTGCTTGTCGTCGTCGGCGATGAAGTGGACGTTGCCGCTCACCGCGGCGTTGGCCTCGGCGCCGCCGATCTCGGCCATCGTCACGTCGACCCCCGTCGCCGCTTTGATCACCTGCGGGCCGCAGATGAACATGTTGGCGTTGTCGCGGGTCATGATCAGAAAGTCCATCAGGGCGGGCGAGTACGCCGCCCCGCCGGCGCAGTTGCCGGCGATGACCGCGATCTGCGGGACGCAGCCCGAGAGCATCACGTTGCGGTAGAAGACCTGCCCGTAGCCGGAAAGCGAGTCGACCCCCTCCTGAATTCGGGCGCCTCCCGAGTCGTTGATCGCGACGAAGGGCATGCCGCACTCGCCGGCGTAGTCCATCACGTCGCAGATCTTCTTGGCGTGCCGGGCGCCGAGGGCCCCGCCGCCGACGGTGGCGTCCTGGCTGAACGCGGCGACGGCCCGACCCTCGACCAGCCCGACGCCGGTGATCACGCCGTCGCACGGCATCGGCTTGCCGTCGAGCCCGAAGTCGCGGCACGAATGCTCGACGTGCTGTCCCCATTCCTGGAGGGTCTCCGCGTCGAACAGGACGTCGAGCCGCTCGCGCGCCCCCAGCATGCCCTTCTCGCGGACCTTGTCCAAGCGGTCCTGGCCCCCGCCCAGGCTGATCGTTTCGCGCCGGCGGCGCAGGTCGTCGAGCAATTCTTGCGGAATGGCCATAAGGGTTCACAGTCTGCGATGAAACGATCGGGCGAGGAAGCGGATGCGGTGCAGGCGCGGTGCGGCCTACAGTCCCCCCTCGACGTACTTGAACGACACGTTGAGCCGGGTGCGGTAAATGATCTTGCCTTGGTCGATCTTGATGTCGCAGCGAGTCACCTCGGCGACGCGCAAATCGGCCAGTCGCTGGCCGGCGACCTCCAGGGCGTTCTTCGCCGCGTCGTCCCAGGACACTTCGCTGGTGCCGATCACTTCGATCAGCTTGTAGTAACTGCTCATGATCTCGACCTCGTGCGAACAGGGCGGCTGACGGAGGGGCGCCGGCGGACTCTGGTCCCGTGCACGCAAATCCGTTGCCAATCATTCGACCGGGTTTCGCGGCCAAAGTGCGCGGGCCGGCACGCTTTGACCCCTGTTCGGCTCATCAAGTGTGCCGGAAACGACACACTCGCACAATGTGCGGCGGCAGTGCCGATCGGGGAAGATGCGCCAGCTAGCGGCCGTTTCCCGCGAGGGGCGTCCGCAATTCGGCCGAACTTGGTACGCAGGGGCAGGGATTCCCCTCGCACTCTCGCTGCGCGCGACTTGCCGTCCTCGCAGATCGATCCCGGTTGATCGACTGGAGCTTACGGCGGCGCCCGGCCGGGCCGACTCGCATAGGCTTCGTTCATGTCCGGCCGCCAGGGATGGTTTGCTGCGTCGCTGTTGTCAGGCTGGCTGGCCGCCGCGGCGGCCCGACCGGCGTCCCCGGGGATCGATCCCCCGAACCCCGCTGACGCCCCGCTGCGACTGCTCGCGACCGAGACGCAACCGCCGGTCGGGGACGAGTTGGCGTTCAGTCGCTTGGCGGAACTTGAACAGCGGATCGCCGCGCTCGAGTCGTCGACGACGGTCCCCCCGCCCCCTGCGGCGTCCGTCTCCTCGGCGAAGCTCGACCCGCTGTCGATGAGGACAGGCTGGGGCAAGAACGGTTTCCAAGCGGTCTCGGCCAACGGCGAATTTTCAATTCACGTCGGCGGCCGAGTGCAACTGGACGCGGTGGCGCTGCAAGACTCAGCGCTCGTCCTGGGCGGGGTCGGCACGAACGACGCGCTCGACTTCCGCCGCGCTCGGCTCCGGGTCGACGGCACGATGTACCAGACCATGGACTGGTGCGTCGAGGTTGACTTCGTCAACGGCGCCGACTTCGATCCGACGAACGCCGCCTTGCCCGTGACGGCCCAAGGAGGCGACGTCGATCACGTTGTCGCTCCGACCGATTTGTGGTGGGCCTTCAACGACTTGCCGGTGATCGGCCACATGCGTCTCGGCAATCAGAAGGAGCCGATCGGCCTGGAGCATCTCTGCAGCAGTCGGTATCTCGATTTCATGGAGCGGTCGTTTCTGCAAGACGCTTACTTCGGACCGTTCAACAACGGCTTTTCTCCGGGCGTGTCGATTTACGACTGGAACGAAGACGAAACGATCACCTACACGCTTGGCGCGTTCAAGAACGTGCAGAACGTGTTCGCCTACGACACGGGCGACAACGAGTACGCTCTCACCGGCCGCGTGGCGGGAGTCCCGTGGGCGGCCGACGACGACGCCAAGTTGCTTCACTTGGGGCTCGCCGCCAGTTATCGCGGACTCGATCAGGACGCCGCAGTCGCGGCCGGCAACGTGCGGATGAGAAGCCGCGCTTCGCTGCGCAACGGCCCAGGGCCGCTCAATCCGAATCTTGCCGACACGAACTTCAGCGGCCGCATCTTCGCCGACGACGCGATGCTGCTCGCTCCCGAGATCGCGCTGGCGTACGGGCCCTGGTTATGGCAGGCCGAGTACGTGGCCGGGTTCTTGAACGGCGTGATCGTCACCCCGTCGGGGGGCGTCGCGACCCCGACCGACCAGGTTTTCACCCAGGGGCAGTACGTGCAGGTCCTCTACTTCCTCACGGGCGAGCACCGCGCGTACGAACGTCACGAGGGCCGATTCGGTCGGGTGGTCCCGCACGACGACTTGCGATGGAATTCGTGCGGGTTCCGCAGTTGGGGCGCCTGGCAGATCGGCGCCCGCTACGGTTTCTTGGATCTCAACGACGGGCTCGTGCAAGGCGGATCCATCCAAGACCTCACGATCGGGCTCAACTGGTTTCTGAATCCCTTCGCCAAGTTGCAGTTCAACTACGTCCACCAGCGGGTCGACAACACGATCCTCGACAACGCTGGCGCCGTCGTGGCGAACAACGACGGCACGCTCGACGGCTTCGGCGTGCGGTTTGCGCAGGACTTTTAATTCGACGGCGCTGCGCTGACCCCTCGGAAACCGCCGCTGTCACGGCTTGCTGCAATGGCCGCCGCAAGGAACCGGCATGCAACGGCGCTCCGGTCTCTTGTGCTCCTTGGCAAGTGGACCGCGATTTGCACGTCTCTTCGACGCCCCCGTCCCGCGCCCTGCCCCGAGGCGGAGATCGAACCGCTCGGGGCGTGTGCGGGATTCTGCTCGGAACGCCGTGGCGCCATTCATGGAACGATCCTCCCCCCGGCCGGCCGTCTCGCTGGCCACGCTCGTTATCGCTGCGTTCTTGGCCCCGCTCGTCGGCCTGTTCGCCCTGCGCGCCGTCAAAAGCAACCGCAACGACATGTCCGAGTGGCTCCCCGCGAGTTACGAGGAGACGGCCCAACTCGAATGGTTCCGCAGCAAGTTCGCGACTGACCAATTCGTGGTCATCAGTTGGGACGGCTGTACGCTTGGCGAACCGACGAACGGGTTGGCCGACGACCCGCGAATCGAACGACTCGCCCGAGCGCTGCGCGAGGCGCGACTTCCCGAGCGGGACGGAACCCCCGGCGCCCGCTGCTTTCAACAAGTGACCACGGGGCGCGAGGCGCTCGACGATCTGACGGCTCCTCCCGCGAATCTCCCGCGCAAGCTGGCGATCGAGCGACTGCAAGGCACGCTCTTGGGTCCCGACGGTCGGCAGACCTGCATTCTCGCGACGCTCGCCCGGTCGACCGAGCACAAACTTCGCGATGTCGTCGGCCGGCCGCTCGCCGGGCCTTGGGGATTGCGCAAGGCGAAGCAGACGCCGCTGTTCAAGGCGATTGTCCAGGCGGGGCTCAGGCCAGACGAGGTGCGACTCGGAGGCCCGCCGATCGACAACGTGTCCATCGACGAAGAGGGCGAACGGACGCTCGCCCGGCTGGCCGTCTTGTCGGGGGCCTTCGGCGCTGCGCTCGCGTGGTGGTCGTTGCGCAGTTTCCGCATGATGATGGTCGTCTTCGGTTGCGGGGCGGCCTGCGCCGCGATTTCGCTGGCGCTGGTGTCGCTGACCGGCGGGGCGGTCGACGCGATCCTCATGTCGATGCCGGCCTTGGTCTACGTGTTGGCCGTGTCGGGGGCGATCCACTTCATCAACTACTATCGGCTCGCTGCGAACGAGCACGGCGTCGATGCGGCGGTGAACCACGCCGTCGAGCACGCCTGGAAGCCCGCCTTGTTGTGCTCGGTGACGACCGCCATCGGATTGGCGTCCCTCTCGACGAGCGACATCTTGCCGATTTGTCGGTTCGGGCTCTATTCGGCCGCCGGGGTCCTGGCCACGCTGGGGGTCTTGTTCACGATGTTGCCGGCGGTGCTCAGGTACTGGCCTTGGCGCCCTGCGGGCGTCGTCGTGTTAGGCGAGGAAGAAGCCGAGGCGACGCCCGACAATGTCTGGTCGCGTTATACGCACGGCATTTTCAAACGCCGCCGGCTCGTGCTTGCCGGCAGCGCGGCGACGATCTTCGGTTTGTGCCTGGGGTTGCCGCGGGTCGAGACGACCATCGACCTGTTGAAGCTCTTCAGCCCCGACGCCCGGCTCGTGCAGGATTACCAATGGTACGAGGAGCATCTCGGCCGCTTGGTGCCGATGGAACTTGTGATTCGTTTCCCCGCCGAGACTCTGCAGGAGGATCTGCCCGTCGACGCTCCGCTGGCGCAACTCATTCACAGCCACTCCTTCTTGGAACGGCTCGATCTGGTCGAGCTGGTCGAACGAAACATCCGCACCCGACTAGGCGCCGAGGGAGACGACCTCGTGGGCGCTACGATGTCGGCCGCCACGTTCACTCGCCCGGTGAGCGACCCCGGGCTGGGCTACGGCCGCACGGGCGAGCGGTACGTCGCCGCCGAGGAACTGCTCGACCATCGTCGGCAGATTGCCGACACCGGCTACTTGACCGTCGATCCCGATACGGGCGAAGAGTTGTGGCGCGTGAGCGTGCGGGTTGCGGCGTTTCACACGGTCGACCACGGCGAACTGGTCGCCCGACTGCGCGCGGCGATCGAGCCGATTTTCGCCGCCGAGCGCAGCAACGCCCGCGCCCTCCGCGCGCTGGCCGCTGAACGGGGCGAGCCGCCGCGCGGCAGCCGGCTCGTGCTCTTCTCGCCCGAGGGAATCCAAACCTGGGCTCGCACCAGCGCATCGCTGCTGGCCGGCAAGCGAGTGCTCGCCGCAGGGGTCGCCAAGAAGTTCGCCGGTCTGCAGCCGGCCGAAATCGACGCCCTCAAGAATTACGACGGCGTGATCCTCAGTCCCGGCGCCTCGAAAGAAGATCGGGCCGAACTTGTCGCGGCCGGGGCGCGGGTCGTCGCCGCGGCCGACCTCGATCTCGCCCCGAGCGACGGCAGCGACGTGGGCGTCGTCTACACCGGAGCCGTGCCGATCGTCTACAAGGCCCAGCGCGAACTGCTCAGCAGCCTCATTCAAAGCACCTGGTGGTCGTTCGCCACGATCACGCCGCTCATGATGTTCGTCTGCCGCAGCGTGGCCGCCGGCGCGATCGTGATGATTCCCAACACGCTCCCCGTGTTGGTCGTATTCGGCGGCATGGGGTGGCTGGGCGTGCCGGTCGATATCGGCTCGATGATGGCCGCCAGCATTGCGCTGGGGGTGGCGGTCGACGACACGATCCACTTCCTCGCGTGGTTCCGGCAAGACTTGGCCCGGTTGCGCGACCGCATGCTGGCGGTCGAGGCGGCGTACGGCCGGTCGGCCGCGCCGACCCTGCAGGCGGCGCTCATCAACGGGCTGGGACTGTCGGTGTTCGCCACCAGCTCGTTCACGCCGACGCAACGCTTCGGCTGGCTCATGCTGGCGATCCTCGTCGCCGGGGTCGTCGCCGAACTGGTCATGCTCCCCGCGCTGCTGTTCAGCCCCCTGGGCAACGCCTTCCGACCGCAAGGCTTAGGCGTCGTGCGAACCGACGGCAGCCGCGCTGCAGGTTGCGGGGACGACGCTCCCGCGGCGTAACGAGCCTCTTCAGTGCGCCAGCAGCTTGAGCGCCGCGAACCCCGCGATCACCGCGGCCCCCAGGGCGAGCGTGATCCATTCCAGGTGCTTTTCCAGGATCCGCCGCACTCCGGGACCGAACCACCACATGCACGTTCCGACCAAGAAGAACCGTCCGCCGCGCCCGATCGCCGCGGCGACCACGAGCGTCGCGAGCGGGACGTAACCGTGAAACACTCCCGCGGCAATCGTGATCACCTTGAACGGAATCGGCGTGAAGGCCGCGGTGAAGATCGTCCAGAAGGCGTTGTCGCGATACAGCTCGCCCACATGGGCGACGATCTCGGGAGTCACCCCCGGCACGTAGCGATAAAAAAAGTCGTCGAGCGCCTCCCACGCGCCGTACCCGATCAGCCACCCCAGCACGGCCCCGGCGACCGAGGCGACGGCGCTGACCGCCGCATAGAAGAACGAGCGCCGCGGTCGCGACGCCGACAGTGCGATCTGCAGCACGTCGGGCGGGATCGGAAAGAACGAGCTCTCGGCGAACGAAATGGCCGCCAGCGCCGGCGTCCCGTACGGGGTTTCGGCCCAGTGGAGGACCCAATTGTACAGCCGGCGGATCACGCCCGGCCGCGGCGCGACCGGTTCTCCGGGAGACGGATCGAGTTCGGTCTCGGCGGCGGGGGCGTTCATCGGCATGCGGGGCGGCGGGGGCGACGGGCGGGGGAGCGATTGCGCGGTTCGACCCCGAAGTCTAGCACGCCCGAGCCATGCGCTCACCCCGCACTGACCCGAGGTCGTGATCCCATTTGCCCAATTGATGGGTGGCTGGGGTCGAACGAAGTGAGCCCCCAGCGGATTCCCTGGGGGCTCCGCTGCGCTGCGACCCCAGCCACCCTTCCAAGGGCGCAAACGGTCTCACGATCCGGCCCTGGCCCCGAGGATCGGCGATTTGCGCCGATTGGAGGGGCGCTTGGGATCGCAGCGCAGGGAAGGCGCCGGGCTACGGCGTGCCGAACTCGCCCGGCTCGAAGTCGATCGCGACTCGCCGTTCGTGCGGGGCGACGCGGTTGACCTTCCAGTCGAGCCACGCCAGCCACGGCAGCGACTTCTCCCAGCGACGCACCGCGGCCCGCAGCAACGGAACGTGTGGCGTCGTTTCGCCTTCGAGATCGCCCAGCATCTCGAGGGCCCCGCTCGTGTGGCCCTCGAGCATCAGCGCCGTCGCGAAGTTCACTTTGAGGTGAACCGGCCGGTCTTTGCGCATCCAGGTCGAGCCGGGTTGCATGACCAACCCGCGGAGGATGCGGACCGCCTCCTCGACATGGCCGGTCCGCATCAGGCAGACCGCCAAGGCGTTTTGCACTTCCAGTTCTTGGCCCCCTTTGCCGTGGGCCAGCTTGACGGCGTTGTCGTAGCGGCTCGCGTGCGCCTCGACCAGCACCCGGGCCAGCAGCGCGGCGTTGCCGGGGGGCGTGTCGCCGCTCGGCGGCGCGGGGCGGCGCTCGCGCGAGTCGGAGTCGGATGGAATTGTCGTGGACACGGGCGCTCTTCTCTGCTTCTCTGTCGGAAACGCTGCGCAGCGGACAGTCGAGGAACCGTCGCCCGGGCGTCGAACGACCAAGAAGCAATTGACATGCCGGGACGTGCGCCAGGCCTCGTCACGTCGCAGCGGGCGACGACGCAATCTGTCAGCGACCTTCGGGGGCCGCGAGCGTGTCCAGATTGTGCTCAGGCTGTTCAGTCTCCAACCCCGGCATCCCGGCGATCAGGCGGCGCAGAATCGGGGTGGTGATCACGGTCGTCACCAGGGCCATGAGCACGAGCATCGTGAACACCGCGTCGGGGACGACTCCCAACTCCCGCCCCACGTTGATCGCCACCAACCCCATCAGCGCGCGGGTGTTCATCATCACGGCGACGCAGGAACTCTCGCGGATCGTGCAGCCGCCGGTCCAGGCGGCCAGTCCGCAGCCCAACATCTTCCCCGCCGTGGCGGCGGCGATCACCAGCAGGCAAACCCCCCACAGCCACGGGGAGTCGAGCCGCCCGACGTCGGTGCGCAGCCCGGTCGAGGTGAAGAACACCGGCAACAGCAAGGCGTAGACCAGCGTGCGCCATTGCCGCGTCACGGCCTCGGCAAGCGGGCGCTCGCGCGAGAGCGCGGCGCCCAGCACGAACGGCCCGAAGATGGCGAACACGCCGATCGCGCTGGTGGCCGCGGCGCTCAGCAGGACGAACACCAGCAGGATCGCGGTGGCGGCCAGATCAAGCTGCCGCGCGCGGGGCGCCCCGGCGCCCGACGTCTCCGGGGCGCCGGCGGCGAAATGCACCAGCCGCAGGCACAGCGGCCTCGCCGCGAAGAACGTCGCCGCGCAGAACACGATCAACAGCCCCAGCGATTCCACGAGCGGCCACGCCTGGAATCCGTCGCGCACCAGTGCGCTGACTCCGGCCAGCAGGATCCACCCCAGCACGTCGTCGACCGCCGCGGCTGTGATCGTCAGGGCTCCCAGACGCGAGCGGTGGATCTTCAGTTCGATCATGATCCGTCCCAGGATCGGGATCGCCGTGATCGACAGCGCCGTCGCCACGAACATCGTGAACCCCAGCCGCGGAGTTTCTGCGGCGACCGAACCGTGTATCGCCAGGGCGGTTGCGGCGCCCAGGGCGAACGGCGTGACGATCCCGGCCACGGCGACGCGCGAAGCCGTTCGCCCCACGTGCCGCAGGTGGGTGAAGTCGAACTCCAGCCCGATCAGGAACATGAACAGCACGAGCCCCAGTTCGCTGAGGGCCCGGAAGCAGAACTCCGTCTCGGGAGCGGGGACGAGCTGCATCCACGAGGGGGCGATCTTGCCCAACAGCGACGGGCCCAAGAGCACCCCCACGAGGATTTCGCCGACGACCTCGGGCTGCCCTGCGCGGCGAAACGCCCACGCCCCCAGCCGCGCCGCGGCGACGATCGCCGCCAACTGCAAGAGCACGGTCAGGAACAGTTCGTGAAATCCGGGCATCGTTGGCGGCTGGGGGGACGGGAAGAACGTGCGCCAGGTCGGTCGGCGTGCGGCCGACAAGTCGGGCCCATGATAGGCCAATCACGACCGGTCGACACCTCCGGCAACGGGTAGTGATGCCATTTGCGCCCTTGCAAGGGTCCCCTGGGGGCTCACTTCGTTCGACCCCAGCCACTCTTCAATTTCGCAAATGGAATCACTACCCGGCAATGCGGACGCCGCTGTATCCAAATCCCAATCGCGGAGAGATAATAGCTGGACGGCTTCACGGCCTGTTCAACTTCTGGACGCCAAGGCGATCTCCACGTGCGTCTCTCCCTGCTCTGGCGAATGATCCTGCCGACCGTCGCGGTCAGCATGCTGCTGATGGCCCTTGGGTTGGGCTCGGCGATCTACGTCTATCGGACCAACGCCCAGGTCTCCGAACGACTCGACCACCGGGTTGCCGAGGTGCTCAAAGCCGAGGAGTTGGTCATCGCGATCCGCGACGTCCGTCAAGCGCTCGATCGTTACCATGCGTTGAAGCTGCCGGCGTACATGGACGAGGCGACGCGCTCGGCCGTCGCCGCCGGGAAACTCCTGCAACAGCTTCGGGCGTCGGGCACGCTCTCCGCCGACGCCCCGTTGGCGAGCCAGGTGGCCGAGCTGCCGAGGCTGATCGAAGCGGCGCACGACGCAGCCCCTGACGAGTACGCCGCGATTCGGCAGGCGATCACCCGCGAGACGTTGGCTGCGGCGATGGAACTGCTCAACGCGAACCGGCTCGAGCTCACCGAGCAAAGCCGGCAGAATCGCCTGCTCGCCGGCCGTGTTGGCACGAGCCTTGCTTTGCTTGGCGTCAGCGGGGCGGCCGCCGGGCTGCTCGCGGGATTCGGCGTCGCGCGCGGGGTGGCCAGTTCGATCGCCGAACTCGGGGGTTCGCTCCAGTCGCTCACCGCGTCGCTCGCCGCCGGCGAGCCCGCTTTGAGCCCCGCGGCCGGCTTGCCGGAACTGGTCGCCGCGATGAGCCAGGTGCGCGCCAAGACCGAAGGGATCGTCACCGAACTGGAACGCACCCGCGAGACGGCCGCCCGCGCCGACCAGTTGGCCGCCGTCGGACAGTTGGCCGCGGGCATCGCTCACGAACTTCGCAACCCGCTGACCGCCGTCAAACTGCTGACCGACGCCGCGATCGAACAGCACGAACCGCTCGCCCTCAACGAATTGATCGTCGTCCGCGACGAGGCCGATCGAATGCAACAGATGCTGCAAACGTTCCTCGACTTCGCCCGACCGCCGCGGCTTGTTCGCAGGTCGGTCGATCTGAGCGACGTGGCCCGCCAGACGATCGAGCTCGCCAAGAGCCGAGCCGACAGGCTGGGCGTGATGCTCGTGCTCGACGCGACCGACGTCGTCGAGCTCGAGGCCGATCCGCAGCAGTTGCGGCAAGTGCTGGTGAACCTGATCTTCAACGCCATCGAGGCCCAGCCCGGCGGCGGGCGAATCGACGTCGCCGTCCGAACCGCCGGCGAGCGGGCGATCGTCGAGGTCGCCGACCGCGGGCCCGGCATCTCGCCCCAGATCGTCGCTCGTCTGTTCGAGCCGTTCGTCAGCACCAAGGAGACAGGCGTCGGCCTGGGGCTGGCGGTGTCGCAGCGGATCATCGCTTCGCACGGCGGTCGGGTCGAGGGGTTCAATCCGCCGAGCGGCGGAGCCCTGTTTCGCGTCGAACTGCCGCGCGTCCCCCAACCACTCACGGTTTCCCAAACTCCGAACCATGACTAAGACCCGCATTGTCATCATCGACGATGAATCCAGCGTCCGCTTTTCGCTTGTGCGGGCCCTCGGCTCCGACGACGTCGTCGTCGACGGCTACGAAACGGCCCGGGCCGGGATCGAAGCGATCGAGCGCGACGTTCCCGATCTCGTGTTGCTCGACGTCCGGCTCCCCGACATGTCGGGACTCGACGCCCTGCTCGCGCTGCGCGCCATCGACCCCAAGCTGATGGTCGTCGTCATCACGGCCCACGGCACGACCGACACGGCGATCGAAGCCACCAAACGGGGCGCGTTCGACTACCTGCTCAAACCGTTCGAGCTGACGACGCTCCGCGCGGTGGTCGCCAAGGCGACCGAGGCGAGCCGACTGGCGCGGCGACCGACGCTGAACGCCGAACCAGGCTCGCCCCCCGCCGCTCCCACCGACTGGATCGTCGGTCGCAGCGCCGCCATGCAGGAGGTCTTCAAGGCGATCGGCCGGGTGGCCAACTCGGACGTCAACGTCCTGCTGCTCGGCGAGAGCGGGGTGGGCAAGGAACTTGTCGCCCGCGCGATCTACCAGCACAGCAGCCGCGCGGACAAAATGTTTCACGCCATCAACTGCGCCGCGATTCCCGAGACGCTGCTTGAGAGCGAATTGTTCGGCCACGAGAAGGGGGCCTTCACCGGGGCCGAACGGCAGCGCATCGGCCGATTCGAACAGGCCACCGGCGGCACCGTGTTTCTCGACGAAATCGGCGACATGAGCCCCGCGATTCAGGCCAAGGTGCTGCGGCTCCTTCAGGATCAACGGTTCGAGCGCGTCGGCGGCGGCGAGACGATCCAGACCGACGTGCGGATCATCGCCGCGACCAACCAGAACCTGACCGAACTGGTCGCCGCCGGGCGGTTTCGACAGGACTTGTTCTATCGGCTGAACACCTACACGATCGCGCTGCCGCCGCTGCGCGGGCGGCGCGACGACTTGCCGCTGTTGGTCGATCATTTCATCAAGCTCCACTCCGGCGAGATCAACAAGCACGTCGAGGCGGCCGCCCCCGAGACGCTGCTGGCGCTCGAGTCCTACTCCTGGCCGGGGAACGTCCGCGAACTGCAGGGGGTCGTCAAAACCGCGCTGGTGAACGCTACGTCCGACGTGCTCACCCCCGATTGCCTTCCCGAGTCGATCCTCAGCGGCGAGGCGGCCCTGGCGAGTCTTCCCGGCGGCGGCGGCGGGCGGTTCGACCTGACGAGCTTCGTCCACCGCCTGCTCCAATCGCGCGAGGAGGACGTCTACCGCAAGGTCATGCTCGCGGTCGATCGCATCGTGCTTGACGAAGCGCTCCATGCCGCCAACGGCAACCAGGTCGAAGCAAGCCGCTCGCTGGGCATCTCGCGGACCACCCTGCGGGCGAAGCTGCAACTGCTGTCGCAGCGCCCGGTCGAAACGCCGACCGCCAGCTCGTAGCCGCTCCGGATCTTCTGCGACCACGCGCCGCCGGCGGGGCCGCGGCTCCTGGTCGGGCGATCGAAGACCGCTAGCATCCCTCCGCGCCCCCCCCTGCGGCGAATCCTGCCTTCAGGAGCGTCACTGCCTCACGGCAAAAAAACCGAGATTTCGCCCAGGTTCCCCGGTGACAGGAATCCGCAAAATCTGCCTATCATGTCGTAGGGTTCGCTTCCTTGCCAAGTCTGCAGCACGCCCATGGCCAGCGCCGCCAATAACGCCGAAGTCTTTTTGTCGCAAGCACTTGCCGGCTCGCAAGAAGGCTTCGGAAGGCTGTTGTCGCTGTACCGCAACTACCTCAAGCTCCTGGTGGTCGCCCAGCTCGAACAACCGCTCCGTCGCCGGGTGAGCCCCTCGGACGTCGTCCAGGAGACCTTTCTTGAGGCCAATCGCGACTTCGACCAGTTCCGCGGCCGATCGGCTGGGGAGTTCTGCGCCTGGCTGCGGCGGATACTCGTCAACAACATCCACCGCGCGATCGAACAGCACGCCCTGGCGGCCAAGCGGTCGGTCCACCGCGAGGTCTCGCTCGACGCCCTGGCGACCTCCCTCGAACAGTCGACGGTCCGGCTGGAGGCGATCCTCGCCGGCTCGCTCGATTCTCCCAGCGAATCGCTGCAACGCCAGGAGCAGCAGCTCGACCTGGCGAACCGCCTGGCGGCGCTGCCGCGCGATTATCGCGACGTCATCCTGTTGCGGCACATGCACGGCTTGCCGTTCGAGGAGATCGGCCGCCGCATGGACCGCTCCGCGGGGGCGGCGCGGATGGTGTGGCTCCGCGCGATCCGCCACCTGCGCGAGACGATGAACCCGGCCAGCGAAGCCGTGGGAGAGACGCCGTGATTCGCGCCGCCGATCCGACTCTGCCCGACGCCGAACCGGCCGAGCAACTGCTGGCCGCGCTGATGGACGAGTACCTGATCTCGCTCGAGCACGGCGCGCCGCTCGATCTCGACGAGATGATCGCGGCCCATCCGGCGCTTGAGGCCGACATCCGAGAGTTCGCCGCCAGCGTCGAGCAGCTCCATCGTGCGGCGCAGGAATCGCCGCTCCCCGGCGAAGCGACCGAGCCGGCCCTCGAATCGATCTCCCCCGCGACCCAGCGGCTGGGAGACTATCGGATCGTCCGCGAACTGGGGCGCGGCGGCATGGGGATCGTCTACGAAGCGGAGCAGCTCTCGCTGGCCCGCCGCGTCGCGCTCAAGGTGCTCCCCTTCGCCGCAATGTGGGATCGCAAGCAATTGGCCCGGTTTCAAAACGAAGCCCGCGCGGCCGCTCAGCTCCATCATCCCCACATTGTGCCGGTGTTCGGCGTCGGGCAGGATCGCGGGGTCCACTATTACGCGATGCAGATGGTGTCCGGGCAGTCGCTCGACAAGCTGCTGGCCGATCTCCGTCGCGGCGCCGAGTTGCGCAGCGCCGAAACCGCCGGCCCCGGGGGAACGACCGCCTCGCCCGGCGCCGCCACGATGCGCTCGCTCGTCGAGACGGCCGACCTTTCCCCCGCGCGGCGCGGGGCGGGCTTTCGCGCCTACTGCCGCGCGGTGGCCGAACTGGGCGTCCAAGCCGCCGAGGCCCTGCAGTACGCCCACGACTGCGGCGTCATCCACCGCGACGTGAAGCCCTCGAACCTCCTCCTGGACGATCGCAACGCCGCCTGGATCACCGACTTCGGCCTCGCGCGCATTCAGGGAGACGTTGGCGTCACGGCCACGGGCGACGTCGTCGGCACGTTGCGCTACATGAGTCCCGAGCAAGCCGCGGGACAGCAAGCGCTGATCGACCCGCGGACCGACGTCTATTCCCTGGGGGCGACGCTGTACGAACTGTTGACGCTCGCCCCCGCGTTTCCGGGCGAGGATCGCCGCGAGGTGCTGCGGGCCGTCATCGAACGCGACCCGTTGCCGCTGCGCGAGCTCGCCCCGGAAATTCCCGTCGACTTGGAAACGATCGTGCTCTGCGCGCTCTCGAAGTCGCGCGAGGACCGCTACGCGACGGCGGCCGAAATGGCCGACGACCTCCGCCGGTTCCTCGAAGACAAGCCGACCCGGGCCCGGCGGCCGACGGTGATCGATCGCGCGACGAATCTCGTCCGCCGACATCGCAGGGCGACGGCCGCCCTGGCGGGATTCCTGCTCGTCGTGGCGGTGTTGTCGACGACCGGGGCGGCCTTGTTGTCGCGCGAGCAGGCCCGCACCGCCGCGGCGCTCGAAGACGCCCAGACCAGCCTCGAGAAGGCCCGCCGGGTGGTCGATCGATTCGGCGGCCAATTCGTCCACGAGCTCGAGCGCCTGCCGGGAAGCGAGCCGCTCCGCCGCGCCGTGCTGGCCGACACGCTCGATTACTACCGCGACTTCATCGCCCAGGCGAGCGACGACCCGCACCTCAACGCCGATCTGGCGGCCACGCAGTACCAAGCCGGCGTCATCGCCGGTCGGCTCGGCGACTTCGCCGCCGCCAACGACTTCTTGCACGCCGCGGCCGAAGAGTTCGGCCAACTCGCCGTGCGCGCCCCCCGCGGCGAGCGGCGTGACGAGTATCTCGCCCGCCAAGCCGCCTCGTGGAACAGCCTCGCCTTGGTCGAGGTCGATCACGGCGACCTGAGCGAGGCGCAGCGACTCTATCGGCTGGCCGTCGACGTGCAGCGCCCGTTGGCCGCCGGCCGCGAGGCCTCGGCCGAGAGCCGCCGCCAGTACGCCCAAATCCGGGCCAATCGCGGTCTGCTGGCGCGCCGCCAGGGCGACGCGACCGCGGCCGCGACCGATTTCGCGGCGGCGATCGCGGTGCTCGAACGGCTCGTCGCCGAAGCGCCCGCCTCGCGCGGCGCCAAGTACGATCTCGCCCTGGCGCTCAACAACCGCAGCTTCGTCGAGCAAGCAAGCGATCTGGCC
This sequence comes from Pirellulales bacterium, assembly GCA_019636345.1. Taxonomy (NCBI): domain Bacteria; kingdom Pseudomonadati; phylum Planctomycetota; class Planctomycetia; order Pirellulales; species Pirellulales bacterium. The sequence continues at coordinate 51,423 of JAHBXQ010000012.1, forward strand.
GCGGCCCGGGCGTCGTGCGAATCGGCGGTTGCGCTGCTCCGCGAACTGATCGACCAATCCGAAGCGACCTCGGCCGACCTCGTGCGGCATCAGGCCGACGTCGCGTTGTGCCTCAACAACCTCGGCGCCATCCGCGGCCACATGCAGGACGACGCGGCCGCCGCGACGGTGCTGCGCGAGGCGGCGACGATCCAGGAATCGCTGCTGCGCCGCGCCCCCGCGGTCGTTCAGCATCGCAGCGACTTGGCGATCACGCTGAACAACCTGGGTCAAGCTGAGACGCGCGCCGGCCGGCCCGCCGCGGCGCGGCAGGCGTTCCAGCGCGCCGCCGCGCTGTTCGAGCAGTTGACGCACGACTACCCCGGCGAACCCCGCTTCGCCAGCGCGTCGGCTGGCGTCCTGAACAACCAGGCGATGGCCGACGAACTGGCCGGCGACTGGTCCGCGGCCCTGGCCAAGTACGAATCGGCGATCGAGCGCCAACGCGCCGCCTGGGGCCAAGGGCCCGAGCGGTCGGCGTTCCGCGATTCGCTTAACAAGCACTACGTCAACTACGCCCGCTGCCTGCGCGCCGCGGGCCGGGTCGAGGATGCGGCCGCGGCGTGCGTCGCCCGGCGCGAACTGTGGCCCGACGACGGCCGGCAGTTGTATCGCATCGCATTGGAATTGGTCGCCACGGCCGAGGCCGCTCCATCCGGCGCCGACGCGATGCTCGCCGAGGCCGCGGCCGCGCTGGTCGCCGCCGCGGACGTCTGGAACGACGCCGACGGACCCCTGGCGGCCGAGCCGCTGCCGTCGGCGCTGCGAGATCGGGTCGCCGCCGATCTCGTCGCGCGCTTGGAAGGAGCGAAGCGATGAACGCCTGGCTGAACGCCCTCCGACATGTCCTGCGCCGCCCTGCCGCCGCCGCGCCGCGCGCGGCTGGGCGCCGCCTCGCCTTCGAACAGGCCGAGTCGCGGCTCGCCCTGTCGACCGCCGTCGCCGTCGACTTGCCCGGGCGGTTCGACGTCGCCCCGGACAGCGGCGGCTTCGTCCTGTTGAACGAGTTCGCCGTGACTCGCTTCAACATGACCGGAGCGACCGACGCGCTGTTCTCCACGGGCGAGTGGCACGACGTCGATCCCGACGGTTTGCCGCGCGACCCCGCGGGATTCCAAGCTGCCGGCAACGACCCGTACTCGCTCAGCGAAGTTGGGGGGAATCAGCCGCCGCAACCGCGACTCAACGTGATCCTCCCCCCGGGGGTCATGCCGGGCGCCGCGGGCGAGATCCAACTCGCCGAGGTCATGAACGGTCGCGGAACCCTGCGGCACGAACGCCCCGAGCGCGGGCTCGCCGAGCGGCCGGCCCCGACCGATCGCGTCGGCGCCGTCGTCGGCGAATCGGCCGAGCGCCCGCTGGCGACCTCGCAAGGGCGCGAGGCGGCGTTCGAGGTCGCCGGGCTCGAACAACGTCGCATCCGCCGCACGGACCAACGCGCGGCCGACCGCAACGCCGACGCCCCGGACGCGCGCCTCGCGGCGTCGTTCTCGCCGTGGGCCGCCGATCTGGCTCACGCCGCGGCGAGCATGGTCCCCGCGCTCCCCGCCGCGGCCGAACCCGCGCCCCCCGCGCAACCTGCCGCCGACGAGCCGCAGCAGCCCTCGCCCGGCGATCAGGCCGCCGCCCGCAATGCGTCGCGCGAGACCCCTTGGCCCGCGCTGCCGATCGACGAGCTCGAACTCGTCGCCGGCGAACCGGTCGCGACGACCGCTCCGCGCGATCCCGCGGGCGACTCCCCGACGGGCGACCTTCCCGCGGATCGCGACGCCGCGTTCGCCGCGTGGGGCGACTCGGCCTTGCCGATCGGCGCCGCGGCCGATCGCCAACGCACCTCGGCCGCGTGGCCCCTGTTGGCGGCGCTCGCAGCCAGCGCCTGGGCCGTCCGCGCCGTCGTGACCACGGGCGACCCGAATCCCGCCGCGCCACAACCCGCCCGCCGCCGCCCGCCATCGCCCCGCTCCCCCCTGACCGGCCGGCGCTAACCGCCGATGCCGCCCGCAGCGTCCGCGAACAGGACGAACTCGACGAGGCCCAATTCGCCGAATGGGCGAAACAGGCCAGCCGCCTGCCGGGGGAGCAGATGGAGGCGAGCGCCGAACCCACGCCCGCGCCTCTCCTCAGGCGCCGGGCATGCGCGTCTTCGGTTCGCCATGGCGCGCGGCGGAGGATCGCCGTGGGCATGCCGCCTTGCTTCCCGCGCGGCAATCTCGACGCCGGCTTCTTCCAGGCCCGGCAGGGCCGGCAGGTTGTCGCCAGGGCCGCGAGGCCCTGGTTGGCGGTTGGAGACAATTCGCAGCCCCAACCGGGGCGACAGAAGCGCGGCCGTTCTCAGGTCGACGCGCGCGGCGGGTGCGCACAACTCGTTGCCTCGCCAAGAACTGCACGATACGTTGAGGGCACGGCAGACCTCCGTCGCGACCCGCAGCCAACTGGTCTCAGCCACGTTGCCGCCAGGGCTCTGCCAAGGGGCTTACCCACAGGTTTTGTGGATAAGCAGGCCATGCCGGGGCTTATCTGCGTTTTTGTGTCGAATAACAAGTTCGGCGGCAGCGAACGATTACTGATTTGCCAACACCACACAAAACTATGAAGCCCATCGCTCACTGGATACCCGCAGTATTTTGCGCGTTCCTATCACTACTCGCGCTCTCGATGCAGATCCGCTCTGACTCGGGAGATTGGAAGCCGGCATTCTATTGTTTCCTGCCCATGTGCTTCTTTTTTGTCGGCTCAACGACATCACAGATGCAGCGGGAGATTCGGGAGTTGCGGAAGCAGCTTGCCGAGTTGCAGCAGAAGCGAGTTGATTGACATGTTGCCGCCTAACCATACGCTGCAGCGAACCTAGCGGGAGCGTCGCAGTTGCAATCGTCACGTCCCGTGCGCCGGGTCGCTGAACTTGGGTCGTTAGGAGACTTTGGTGCTTCGCCTGCTCATCATCGCAATAGTCTTGATCCTCACCGGCTGCGACGATTCGCTTGATCGGCCAATCAGCTTTGCTCTTCCTGACGGATTCAGCGGACCGTTTGTGGTCATTGAGCATCCTGGGGTGGAAAAGGGGGTGGAAAAGGGGACAGGTCCATTTCATCCACTCCATCTTCCACTTCCTCAGCCCGTGCGGGACGGGGGAATGTTCGAAAAGCCACCGACGCCTGTCCGCTGTGCTAATCTGGACCTGTCCCCTTTTCCATCCCCAGGTTTTGTGGATAAGCAGGCCATGCCGGGACTTATCGGCATTGTTTGTGTCGAATAACAAGTTCTGCCACTAACCATAGAGAGCAATGATGATGCGACGCGGGTGGACATTGGTTGAACTGTTGGTCTCGCTGGGCGTCATAGCGATTATCATGGCCATTGCGCTCCCAGCAATACAATCTGCCCGTGAATCAGCGCGACGTCAACAGTGCCAGAATAACCTCCGGCAGATCTTGATCGCAACTCAATCGCATCATGCTGCCACCAACGCGTTGCCATCGCTTTACAATGGCGCCTCCCTAACCTACCCCCTCGCGGAATGGGATCTGTTTCATATGCATTCTTGGCGAGTCTCTCTCCTTCCCTATATGGAGCAATCCGCGTTGAAGGTACGGTTGAATTGGGATGCCCTTGCAACCGACGACGAGAACTTGCCAGTTGCTCAAACCGTCGTCTCAACGTACATTTGCCCAAGCGGTGGAAATCCAATGGACATGGGGTGGGGACTAAAGCACGGTTCAATTGGTATTCCACCCAGCACTATCACTGAACAAGATCGCTATCGCGTTGTCCGTAGCGATTACGACGCGATGGCTGGGATTCAGGTGCTGCCCAATCCTCTGCCACCGAATACAAACGTTCTTTCCGTCGATCACGTTCGCTGGGGAATCTGGGGCTGGCCTGTGTTCGAAACGAAGACGACGTCGGGCTCACGTTTAGCTCGGTATCGGCAGGGAATGTTCCGTGACGTTACCGATGGGCTATCACACACTCTAGCGGTCGTTGAACGGGCGGGAAAACCGAAAGACTATCTCAATGGTAAGCTCAATGTTACTAGCGAAAACCCCAATGCGGACTATCCGGGCCAGGTGGGATGGTCGGCCAGCAACACCTTTGTCTGGTCAATCAATAACGACACCGTAGGTGTGAATGAATCAAATTCAAAAGGCATCTATTCCTTTCACCGTGGTGGCGCAAATGTTGGAATTGCCGATGGTTCAGTCCGTTTTCTATCAGACGCAACGAACTTCGAGACGTTGGTAAAGCTTTACGGCAGGTCTGACGGTGGGTTGCCGGAATGAAGACATGGCAGTACCAAGCGATGCAACGGAGCCAAAAATGGCGTTCCGCTTCTTTACTGAAAGCAAGATCACTCGCGCCATTTTCGCCCGCTGATCGCGGCCGTTAGGGAATCTGCGATCGCCCACGACTTTCGGACAGCGGCAGGACGTGAGGCGAGCGCCGGGCCGAACCCCACGCCCGCGCCTCACCTCAGGCGCCGAGCATGCGCATCTGCGGGTCGCCATGGCGCACGGCGAATGTCCGTCGTCGGCATTCCGCCTTGCGTCCCGGCGCGGCAATCTCGACGCCGACTTCTTCCAGGCCCGGCAGGGCCGGCAGGTTGTTGCCAGGGCCGCGAGGCCCTGGTGGGCGGTTGAAGACAATTCGCAGCCCCGGCCGGGGCGACAGAAGCGCGGCCGTTCTCACGTCGACGCGCTCGCCGAGGCTGCCTGCGCCGGGCGTCGCTGGCACGTCGCATGTGCGACGTGTCAAGCGGCCCGATCCGAGGTTCCCGCCCGCGTTCGCTCCCCCCCGATTCTTATAGAAAATGGGCCACCCCTTCGAGTAGAACGGAGTCAGGCGGCCGCGCTGCACATTCGCCGCAGCGGAAAAGTAGGGGGGCTCTATGAATCAATCAGGACGGCCGCGATTGTTGGCCGACGAGGAACAACGTCGCGCGGTCTGCGCGCTGGTGTCGGTGGGGGCGGGGATCGGCGCGGCCGCCCGGCATGTCGGGTGCTCGACCTGGACCATCCGCCGCGAGGCGCAGCGCGACGAGGCGTTCGCTCGGCAACTGCAGGAAGCCGAGACGGCCGCCGAGTTGATGCCGCTGCGGATGATCCGCCGGGCGGCCGAGAACCACTGGCGGGCCGCCGCTTGGCTGCTCGAGCGGCTGTGCCCCGAGCGGTTCGCCCCGCGACGCCCCGACGCGGTCGCCCCCGGCGAGCTCAAGGCGCTGCTCGACAAAACGGCCGCCATCCTGGCCGACGAATGCTACGACGAAGCGCAGCGGACGCGCGTCGTCGAGCGGCTGCGGCAGCTGCAGGAGGACCACTTCGGCGAGCGCCGCGCCCGGCAACAAGGGCCGCCCGAGCCGCCGTCGGAGATCCAGCAGTTGCTGGATCGGCTTCCCCTGGCGGGGATCGGCGCGGGGTTTTGCTCGTCGGAGCCGAGTTTTGCAAGCAAAATCGACCCCCTCGAGCTGTCGAGCGCGGCGCCCAACTGCTTGGCGGGAAAGGAGTAAGAGCAATATCACCCCCCGTGCCGAATGCGGGTTTTGCACGACGGAGCGTGTTAGTTTTGCTTCGACGCCGTCGCCGAGACGGGGAGCGCGGCTGTGCGCTTGCGGCGCTCGGCCCCGCTGCGCGCCTGCGCTCACGGCGCCTTCGGAGCCGGCAACACGAGATTTCCCGTCGCCAGCGCCCACTCGTTGTACCCCTGGGCCAGTTCGCCGACGCGGGTCGGTTGGTCGGCCGCCAGGTCGCGCGTTTCGGTGGGGTCGGACTCGACGTCGAACAGTTCCCACTGCTTGGTGAGCGAATCCCAAACGAGTTTCCACTTGCCGCGACGGATGGCGGCGTTGCCGGCGAATTCCCAGCACAGCTCCGCGGGGGGCTCGCGCCGCTCGCCGCGGAAGATCGGCGCGAGGCTTGCCCCTTCCAGCGGCACGAGATCGCGCCCGGCGAGTCGCCGGGGATGCTCGCCGCCGGCCAGATCGAGACAGGTCGGCAGCAGGTCGATGACGTGGCCGAGTTGGTCGGTCATCCCCCCCGGCGCGACGACCCCCGGCCAGCGGACCACCAGCGGCGTGCGGACGCCTCCTTCGTGCATCCACGATTTGTAGCGACGAAACGGCGCGTTCTGAGCCCAGCCCCACGCCGGTCCGACCGCCACGTAGTCGTCGACCGGTCCCGGGCGCCGGACCGCCGGGTTGCGCCCGCCGGGCTCCTCCGAGCAGCCGCCGTTGTCGGACAACAGCATGACGACGGTCCGGTCGGCGAGTTGCAACGCGTCGAGCTCCTGCAGCAACCGGCCGACGTTCTGATCGAGACTGTCGACCATCGCCGCGTAGACCGCCATCCGCAGGTCCTCGAAGTCCTGGTCGGCGGTCTCCCAGGGATACGCCTGCGAGTCGGACTCGGAGAGGGTCCAATGCGGGCCGACGACCCCCAGCTCGCGCTGCCGTTGGAATCGACGGCGGCGCAGCGCCTCCCACCCGTCGCGGTACGTGCCGCGGTACTTGGCGACGTCGCTCGGCTTGGCGTGGAGCGGGTAGTGGGGCGCGGTGTAGCAGAGATGGAGGAAGAACGGCTTATCCTCGCCCGCCATCCGGCGCAAGGCGGCGATCGCCTCGTCGGTGAAGGCGTCGGTCGTGTAGTAGTCGGCGGGGAACTCGGTGATCCGCGTGAAGTTGCGCGCGAAGTAGCGGACCTCGCCCCCCTTGTAAGGCGGGTCGCGCCGTGCGGGATCGAAGTAGTTGCACGCTCCGTCGAGCAGGCCGTAGAACTCGTCGAACCCGCGATGCGCGGGATGCGTGTCGGGGCCGCGCCCCAGGTGCCACTTGCCCACGAGCGTCGTTTGGTAGCCGGCGCCCTGCAGCGCTTCGCCGACGGTCGCCATGCTGCGGTCGAGCCGGCCGTGCTCGCGGGACAACAGCCCGGTGACGAGCGAGGCCCGCGTCGTCGTGCACTTGGCGTTGTTGTAGAACTGCGTGAACCGCAGCCCTTGGGCGGCCAGCCGATCGATGTTCGGCGTCGCGATCTCGCCCCCGTAGCAACCGAGGTCGGACCACCCCATGTCGTCGCACATCACCAGGACGACGTTCGGGGGCTGCTCGGCCGCAGCGGCGGCGCCGATCAGGAGGACAAGACAAGTCGCGGCGGGGAGCGCCCCTTGGCGAAGCAGATGCGCAAAAAACGATGACATGAAATCGCCCGGGACGAGACGTTGGGAACAAGCGGCCCCGCGCGGTCGCAGGCGCCGCGCGAATCAGGACGCCAAAGCGAGCCAGTATAACGCAACTCGCCCGTAGCCGCCCGGCGGGCACTTGCCCCTCACTCGCCGCGGCGGCGACGGAGGCGGGTCGCCATCGTCGCCCCCCACGCGAGCAGCGCCGCGGCCGCCGGCTCCGGCACCGCGGTCGAGGACGCAGTCGAGGACCAAGTCGCCGGCGCTGACGCCCCGAAGTTGGTCTGCCATGTCGCCAGATCGCCGACCGCGGGGTTGCGCTGCCACGCCAAGAAGTCCGCCCCGTCGACGACGGAGTCGCCGTTGAAATCGCCGTCGATCCCGGTCGGCGTCACCAGCGCATAGCCGACGCCGTCGTACCACGTGCGGATCGCGGAGCCGGAGAGCGATTGCCAATCGTCGATGAACACGTCGACGTTCTCTCCCCCGGCGACGGTGCGCCGCCCCAGGTAGGCTCGATAGAGCAGCATCGAGTTGCCCTCCGCGGAGACCGTCTCGATGCTCGTGAACTGGTCGGCCGTGGCGTGCTGCGACCCGTACCGGCGGAAATCGACGAGGTTGTCGCTCTCCAACCCGGCCAACAGCCGCCAGTCGGCGCTCGCGTTGCTCCAGAAGTAGGCGAACATGTCGTACGTTCCGTCGGCCAGCCCGCTGAGGGTCGTCTTGAGCATCGGGGCGTTCTCGAAACCGGACTCGCTCGAGGCGAAGACGCTGCCCCCGTTGCCGACGCCGGTTCGCACGTGCCACAGGTTGTCGTTCGCGCCGGCGTTGCCGTTGGGACCGGTGGCCCCGACGGGCGTCCCGTTCAGTCGCGTCGTATTCGCCGTGGTCGCGTCGACATACGTGACCAGCCCGAGTTGTTCGTCGTCGCGGTCGACAATGCCGACGATTGCGGCGTTGATGGAATGCGCCGTCGTGTACGTGCCGCGGAACCACAGGACGGTGGGGGCTCCGCCGTGCGGATCCGGGACGATGGGCCGCAAGTTGTCGACGACGGAATTCTCGGTGACGGCCGTCCAGGACCAGTTCGCGCCGCCGTCGGCGGTCTTCCCTTTGTAAATTTCGTAAGAGCTGGTGAAGGTCGCGCCGGAAGAATCGCGCGGATCGTACGGCGTCGAGACGTAGATGGTGCTGGGGTCGCCCGGCACGAGCGCGGCGTTGCCCGTGTAGTCCTGCTCGCTGAGATCGGCGCCGCGATACAGGCGGTTGCCCATCCGTGCGACTTCGTGGGCCGCCCACTGCCCGGTCTGTTCGTTCCAGTGCGCGAAGTGCAGGCGATGGTCGATGGGGTTGGTCGTGCTGCCGGCGCTGGTCGAACCGTCGGGGTTCCACCGCGAAACGTACAGCGCCATCGGATCGCCCGCGGCGTCAAGGTTCATGTCGACCGTCCACAGCCGGTTGTACCCCGCGCCCAGGGGATCGGCCTGCTGCACGGTCGTAAAGGCGGTGACGTCGGGCACGAACCCCGAGCCCCCGGCCGCCGTGCCGTTGTCAAAGATGTCGGCGTCGATCAGGTTGCCCGCCATGTCGAATGTTTGCCCGTTCTCGATGTAGCCCGCGTAGATGCTGTTGTTGTAATTGCGAGGATGCGTCTCCGTCGTCGTGAAATAGATGCGGTTCACCCCGTTGGAGGCGTATTTCGGATACGCGGAATAGCCCTGCGCCGCGCTTTCGAGCAGTTGCCCGGCCCACTCGACGGTGTTCGTCGCCATGTCGTAACGCATGATGTTGGGCATGTTTTGCGACGCGCCGTTCGTCGACAATTGGCCGTAGGAACGCGAAATGTTGTAAACCTGATCCTCGTCCGACAGATAGAACAGGTTGTGGTAACTGACGTTGGCGGCGTTGGCGTTGCCGGTCTGATCGGCGCCCGGCACGCCGGTGAACCAGTTGAAGACCTGCTCGGTCGACCACGACGTGCTGTCGCCCGGGTTCGTGCTCACCCGCCACCGGCTCCAGCGGTCTCCCAGCCCGCCGTTGTTGCCGTGATTGGCGTACATCGCCAGATAGCGGCCGTCCGGCAAGACCAGCAGCGCCCCGTTGTTGTGGTCGTCGACCTGGATGTTCTGGCTGGAGATCCCCGACAGGTTCGACAACTGCGTCCGTACTCGGCGACCTGTTTGCGGATTGAAGTCGACGACATCGACGATCCCTACTCCAGCCTGATACGAGGGCGAAAACCCGACCGAGTTGACCAGCACGCGGCCGTTGTTAGGATCGACGACGGCCCGCTCGTCGGAATACCACGTCCAGGCCCCGCTGCCGTCGAACTGAATGAGGTTGCCGTGCACGATCCCCGCCGGTTGCAGCGGAGCGGCGGGGGGCAAGATGCTTGCGCTGACGCTGTCGAAGCTGACGTTGCGGACCGTGCCGAAATTGTTCCACGCCGTCTGCAGCGTCAGCCGCATCGAGTTCGTCCCGACCGGGATGTCGCCGACGAGCGAAGTCGTCGCCCACGCCCCGGTTCCCGAATTGTCCGAGCTGAACGTGTACGTGTTGCCGAGCGTCGCCCCCATGCCGTCGAGAAAACTGTAGGCGACGACGGCCGTGTCGTTGGGGTCGTTGTCGTTGTACGCGAACGACACTTGCATCCGCTGGCCCCCTTGATTGACGAGCCCGGCATAGGGACTCAGATCGACGATCTGAAACACGCCCATGTTCTGGCTCGTCGGGTAGTCGGGCTCGGGGACCTGTCGATTCGCCGTGAGGTAGTTGCTCCCCGAGTGCGCGAATGCGACGTCCCCGCCGGACGATGCGTTGGCGATGAACATCGGCCCCAGTCCGGCGACCTGCGTCCACCCCGTCGTCACGGCGGTTCCCGGCGTGCCGATCTCGAAGCTCGGATTCACGATCGTCGTCACGGGGGTTTGCCCGCGCGCCGCGGTCGTCACGCAGACGAGAGCCGCCGCACCGGTCGCCAACAGAAAGTGCCGCATGGATAGCCTCGGAAGTCGCTGAGCTCTGTACTGCCGCGGCGGCGCCGACGATCGGCGCGGCAGGTTCGCTCCGCCGCGCATCGCCCGCGTGCCCGCCGGGGACGATGCGGGCAGGCGCCCGAACAAAACCGCCGTCGCCGCTCGCGACCGGCCCTTCTCGCTCGGCGCGATCGCGATGCCGACGAGCTGCCGCTCGCCGCATTCGGGACCCGAAGCGACGCCCGAGAGAAGGGGATCGCTTCACTGTAACCTTCCGCCGCAAGCCGCAGTTTCCGTACTGCGCACTTCTGTTTCGATATTGCGTCCCGCCGTGCTCGCGGATCACAACATGGCGTATCAACCGCAGCGGCCCGGCGATGCCTCAGGCGGTTGCTCTGCTGCGCGGAGGCAGTCAGCGTACCCTCTGTTCTGTAAAAGTCCCTGCAGGGGCCGCGTTGGTGCGGGGCGTAGCGACGGCGAGCGTAGCGAGCCGGGCGAAGTCAGGTTGTCGACGTTCGACGGTCGGGGCCAAGGCGTGTTCATGACCTGTGGCGAACCGGCCTGAGCGGGGCTTGCCGGCGTGCTGGCGACTGGCTCCCGACGTGCGCGGGGGCTCCTGGAAGGCGCCCTTCGGCGCGGCGCGCGGAGCCGGCCGGCGTCACTTTGCTGCGGGGAGCGTCTCGTCCTTCCACTCCGACCGAAGGCCGCGCAAGTGATGGTCGAAAAAGCGCCTTGTCATTTGCCGGACCTCGGCGGGGAATCCCTGGCCGTGGCCGGCGCCTTCGATCGTGATCAGCGTCGACGTCGCTTGAACTTGCCGCAGCGCTTGGTGCAGAAGCTCCGATTGATTGAACGGGACCAACGGATCGCGCGTGCCGTGCACGATCAGAAACGGCGCGTCGTCGGGCGTGACGTACGTCATGGGATTGGCGGCGGCGACCTTCTCCTTGTTGTCCTGAATGGGACCGCCGATCAGCAGCGCCCCCGGCGCGTCGGGGCTGTCGTGGTCGAAGCGAGCGCCGGCGAGGGCCGTCCGGTTCATCTGCAGAAAGTCGGTCGGCCCGAAGAGGTCGACCACGCAGGCGACGCGCGAGGCCGCGTCGACGTGCGGGCCGATCGTTCCTGCCATCGCCTCGACGTCGCCGCTCGTGCCGAGCACCGCGGCGAGGTGTCCTCCGGCCGAGGCGCCGACCACGCCGATCCGCTGGGGGTCGAGGCGATACTGGGGGGCGTTGGCCCGAAGCCAACGAATTGCGGCCTTGCAGTCGTGAATCTGGGCGGGCCACTTCGCCTCGCCGCTCAGTCGGTAGCCGATGCTCGCGGCGGCGTACTGCCCCGACTCGGCGTACGGCAGCGCCTGGCGCAGGTCGGTGCGCTTGTCGCCGGCAAGCCAGGCGCCGCCGTGGATGAACACGACGACGGGCAAGGGGTCGTTCGACTCGCTGCGCGGCAGGAGAAGGTCGAGCTTCTGCCGCGGATTGTCGGTCCCGGCGTAGGGGACGTCGCCCAGGAACTCGACCGAATCGGGAATCCAACGCGGCTGCGCGACCGGCTCGGCGACCGACTGGGCGACGCCGCGTCCGCCGACGAGCAACAGCATGCAGACCGCTAGGATCGGAGAACGGCAGAGCACGGCATGGATTCCCGAACAAAGCGACAAGCCGGACGGGGTCGGCCGCGCGCACTTGGCCGAAACGGTTCGCCCCCGCCCGTTCTTGATACTTCGAGAGGCCGGCTGTGCCTAGTCCTGCGGTTCGGCGACGGAACCTCGCGCCGTTCGAGCCTGGGCGCCAATGGCGCGTGCGGGGGATCGTCGTCGAAGCGCCATGGCCCGTTTGCGGAGACGCCGATCCGGCGATGGACGAGCTTTCTTTGAAACGCGCGCCGCTTTGGGCCAAACGACAAGGGCGGGTCGCCCGTAACGAGCCACCCGCCCTTGCACCGTGTCAAACTGCAACTTGTCCGGGACGGCGGTTACGACCGTCGGCGGAGGCCGGCGACGGCGCCCAGGAGGCCGAGGCCCGCCAGGACCAAACTGGCCGGTTCGGGGATCGTCACCTGATTGAAGCTCAGGTTGTCGATGCCGTGACGGCCGTTGGAACCGTAAGTTTCAGCGGTGCGGTTGAAGGTGAGCGTGTAGCTCTGGCCCCCTGCGCCGGTGAAGTTCGGAGCGACCGTGACGGTAGAGCCGTTGACGAACTCGACGGAATGGCTCCAGACGACGGCGGCGCTGGAGTCGGTCAATTCCAGGTCCCAGTTGGTGGTCCCCGCCGTTTCCCCGGTGTGGCCGAAGTCGAATGAGTTGAGGACCACGGCGTAGCCGGCGTCGGCGGCGAAGACGATGGTATGCGTGCCGAAATCAAGCTGGCCGATCCGCGGGATGTTGCCCTGATTGTCCCAATCCCCGCCGCCGACCGTCTGCCCTTCCAACGGAGCAAAGAAGTTCGAAGTGTGGATATCCCAGTCGGAATCCCAGGTGAGCGCCACGTTCGGCGTCGTGCCGTTGCTGACGACGTAGCCGTTTCCGTCGGCGACGGCGTTGGATCCCAACGCAGCCGGGACCGTGGTGTTGTTGCCTCCCAATTGGCCGAAGCCGACGATCGTGGCCTGGCAGACTCCGGCCAGCGAAAGCACGGCTCCCCAGACTCCCAACGTTGTCATGCACCGATTCATGAGTCGACGTCCCTCCCAAGATGTGAAACAGAATTGCAAATGCTTGCCCATGTCGTTCCTCGCAACTCCGGCGCAGCGACGACTCGCTACAAGCGAAAACCCCATAGCCCAGGCCGAGCAACCAACGAGGCGACTCCGCCGTTCAGCAGGCGCACCAACAGCGTCCCGACGACCAAGACGCCCGCAAGGCGGACGAAACGATCCCGTCGAGGAGCCGCAGACAAGTCGATTCTTCGAGATGAAAAGAAGCCAAACGCCCGCACGCCGAGACCACCCGCGCCACGCGCGATTCGAAGCCCGCTCGCTGCGCGAAGAAACTCCGACGGACCGACGGTCCTTGCGCCGTCGCGTTGACGGCGGTTTCCTCTCCCCAGACATACCGGCTAGGCGAGCGGAGTTGCGCCGCGACGGAGAATTCGCGACATTTTTTTCGACGTGAGGAGCGATCCGACCGCGTCGGCAAGGAAGCGATCTTCGCCGTGCGGCGACTCCTCCTCGCCAAGCGCTTGCGCGAGTTTCTCGGCCCACGCCGAGCTGCGCCGCGCGAAGGGTTCCCGCGCCAGCACGTCGTCGTGCAGGCGCGCGACGGCGGCCTCGCCGGCATCCGTGGAGCGCGGCGACCTCGCGGGCTCGCCCGGTCCGGCGACTCGGTCCGGCGAGCTTGCCGTCAGCCCGGCGTCTGCGAGCCAGGCCCAGACTGCGGCGGGTCGGCGTTCGGCGGTCGTCGTCGGCAGCCTGGCCGCGGCCGCCAGCGCCGATTCGTCGATCGCCGCCGGCGCCGCGATCGCCGCAACGGCCGACTGGCTGGCGGTTTCCGTGCCGTAGGTCGCCTTCCACTCGTACAGATCAGCCGGAACGTAAACGGTCCCGAACCCGCGTTGCCATGCCAGGAAGTCGACGCCGTCGACGGCCCCGTCGTCGGTCATGTCGCCGGGCCGCCACGGTTGCGCCCCGGGGCTGCCGTGCAGGACGGCGCTGGCCCGCCAGTTGGCGCCCTGGCCGTAATTGCCCCACACGCTCACGACCTCCAGGCTCGGACCGTCGCCGTCGGGCGCGGTCGGCCACGGCGGCGCGTCGTCGTACACGAAATCGTGAATGACTTGGTCGTTCGCATCGACGAGCTTGAGCCGTTCGCCCGAGTTGTCGAGCCGGCCCGTGAACTGCCCCGCGATCGACAGATCCGTGCCGTATCGCGCGGCGAACGCCGCCGGATTGCCGACGATCAGCACGGACTGGCCTGGCTGCAGCACGGCGACGCCGCCGAGCGTGAAGTCAAACCCGATCCCCTCGGTGAACCGCACGCCGCTGAGGCTGATCGCCTCGGCGCTGATGTTGCGAAGCTCCACGAACTCGAAATCGTTGTCGACGATCCCCGGCGCCAGGGCCAACTCGGCGGGCGTGGGATCGGCCGGGTGGTAGTGGATCTCGGTGATCCGCAGGTTTGCGGCGCTCGCAGGAACCTCGATCGCAAACTGGCCGGCAGTCCGTTCGCTCCACGCGCTGACCCCGAAGTTCACGTCGGGGCTGGCCACGTTGATCGCCCGCACCTGATCGCTCGCGCCGAGCACGCCCAGTCCCGTGCCGTTCAGAGTCTGGTGCATCTGCACGTCGGCGAATTGCAGGCTGTTGGCCGACGCGCTGTTCTTGACCGTCGGAAAGACGATCTTGTACGAGGAGTACGAGGTCGAGTTGGCGAAGGAGACGACCGGCCCGTTCGTGCGCCGGGCTTCCGGCAGGTTGAGCGTCCCGGAACTGACGAGCGTCCAGTTCTCGGCGAGCCCCGTGCTGTTGTCCTTGCTGGCGATCGGGTCGTTCGTGCCGTAGATTTGGTACGAGGCGGGGTCGCGAGCGCTGACGTCGTTGGCCGTCGTCAGGATGAAGCTCCGCACAATCGCCGGCCCCGAGGCGGGCGTGACGATCAACCCCGAGCCTTCCTTGCCGTAGTTCAGGTACTTCGTCGCCGAGTTGCCGTCGACGGCGCGGCTCGGCGACTCGGCCGCAGGATAGCGGCTCGCGCTCTGCGGGGGAGGCGTTCCCAGCGAGCGCGCCGTGACGGTCGTCGTCTGTGCGACTGAGAACGGTCCTGTGTACAGAATGGCCGCCGAGGAAACGGCCCCTCCGTCGGCGCGAGGGTCGCTGCCGTCGAGCGTGTAATAGACGGCGGCGCCGGGAGTCGCGGTCAACGTGACGACCGTCCCAGGCGACACGACGCCGGCGGCGGGGCTCATCCCCGGGCGGGCGATGAGCTGCTCGTCGATCCATTGGGCCCGCGCCACGAGCCAGTTGCCGAAATGGCTGATCTCGGCGAGCCATCCCGAGAGCCCCGAATCCGCGTACGCCCCTCCGTTGGGGGCGCTCGTCGGCCAGCGCGCGAAGTTGCGCGCTTGGGCCTCGACGAGCGGGGCGGCCTCGGCGGCGACCGTCGCCAGGATGTTGGCGTCGCTCAGCACGCCGCGGCGGAGTTCCTGCCAGCGGTCGACCCATCGCTGAGTGAAGTCGGGGTCGTCGAACAGTTGGCCCCACCAATCGGACTCAAACCAGCTTACGTCGGGCATCGGCCAGCCAGTCGGGTCGGCGGCCCGGGCGTCGTCGTCGGCCCCGGCGGCCCGATCGAAGTCCCACACCGGCCCGAACGACAGCTTCCCCCCCCGGTCCTTCACCAGAAACGTGCTCAGCCGGAGCCCGTCGGGGTCCTTCGAGAAGACCCGCATGATGTGATGGTCGATCGTCGGGTCGACGTCGAGGAAGGCTTCGTAACCCAGCAACGGATCGGTCGAATTCGGTCCGTACAACGCGTCTTCGAACGCTTGCACGTAGCCGCGGATGTAGTCGCGTTGCGCCAGCGACATCTCGGCCCGTTCCGGTTCGACGTGCACGAGCAACGAACCGCTCAACGTCGGGATCCCGCGCGACGTCTTCCAACTCGCGTCCGGCTCGCCGTCAGACCGGTCGAGCTTGAGAATGTACCCGCCGGTGAGGTCGACCTCCGCCGTCTGCAGGGGATAGAGCTTGTCGACGTCGACGCGATTCGGATCGCGTTTGACGTTCTCCATCAACACGTACACGCCCATATAGTCCGCGCCGTCGAGCGTGCCGCCGTTGAAGTTGGCGTAAACCTCGACATACCTCGTCCGGGCTGCGTAGCGTCCCATCTGGCGGAACAGTTCGTAGAACGTCGTGTTGCGGATCATCGCCCGATCGAAGTTGTACGGGGCGTACAACACCCAATCGGCTTCCTCCGGCATGCCCAACAGGGACGCCGCCAGATCGTTGCGCAGGCCGTCGCGCAGTTCGATCCGCAAGTTCGTCTTCGGCTGGCCGGCCGTGCTCGACCCTCGCACATGTTGGCCGATGAACGAGGAGAAGCTGGCGAGATCGGCGAGACTGCTTCGCCCGGTCGTCGAAGACACGTCGTACAGCGACATCCAGGCGTCCTGGAAGTCGTTTCCCGGCGTTCCGGCGGCGAAGTTCTCCAACACGATGATGGGCAAATCGGACGTGAAGGAGCTCACCGACGCGCTGGCGAACGTGTACGCCTCGCTTTTGACGGGGCCGACTTGTCCCAGCGGCCCGAACGCGCGAGCGTGAACCCTGGTCGTGGCGCTGATCGTCAAGGGGCCTGCGTACAGCGGCGAGGTCGCGGTCGGCGTCGAGCCGTCGAGCGTATAGCGGATCGTCTCCGTCGGATCGGGCGTCGAGAGGGTCAGTTGAAAGGGACCGCTGAACGCGCCGCCGGGACGCGAGAACGCAACGAGGTTCGCCTGCACCTGAGTGTTCGGAGCGCCCGGCGTCGGCGAGATCATCCGCCCGACCAGTTCGGGTTCGATCGGCGTCCCGGATTGAACCGTCAATCGCGGGACCAGCAGCAAGTCCGAACTCGAACTGCCCGCGTTCAAGAGGTGAATCGCCAGCGTATTGGTCCCGGTCTGCAGCAGGTGCGAGTAGCCGCTCACGTCGAAATCGACGTAGGCGACGGCCGCAGAGTCGGGATGAGTCGTCGTTGCGACCGAGTTCCAGGCAGGCGCCGCCGGGGCGTTCGCGCTTGCGATCGGGGCGCCGTTGAGATACGCGACGAAGCCGTCGTCGTACTTCATTTGCAGCGTCGAGATCGTCGAACCCGCCGTCGCGACGTGGAACGGGATCCGCACGTAGACCGACGTCGTCCCCGCCGGGACGGTCGTCTGGATCAGCGCCGCGAAGTCCGTGCCCGAGGTTTCGTAACCGATGCTCGCAGTTCCCGCGGACCACGTCGCGTCGTCAAACCCGGACGCGGTCCAGGTCGCGTCGACTGAGGAGTTCGTCGGAATGCGATAGCGGACGGCGGAGGAGGGTCCGACCGCTTCGGTCGTCGTCGTCGAGAACGCCAGTCCGTAGGAGACGTCCGAGCTCTGCGGCGGGTAGTTTGCACCCCCCGAACCGTACTCCGACAGCACGACCCCCTGGGGATCGCTCAGTGCGAGGTACTCCCCGCCGGCCGCCAGCGCAAAGTTGGCGTGGAGATTGCCCTGGTTGTCGGCGACGCCGTTGCCCGAAGCGAACACGACCAAATACTGTCCGGGGGCGAGCGTGGCGCTGGGGAACGTCCACTTCTGCAAGTCTTGGGCGTTGTCCGTCAGCGCGTAGCCCGCGAGGTCGACCGGCTGATCGCCGGCGTTGAACAGCTCGATCCAGTCGGACGGAATGCCGTAGCCGTCGTACAAGGTCGAGTCGTTCGAGGCCATGAATTCCGTGATGATCGGCTGAGCGGCCAAGACCATCCGGGGTTCAAGCTTTTCCAAACACAGACGCCGCGTGTCCGCCACTGTCGACCGTCCCTTCGACGCCGCGACCTAAGCCGTCGCCGTGCCGTCGCTGCTTGCCATGATGTGAAAATACTGAGATGAGATTGCAGCGCGTTCCCGGCCCTTGCGAGGTTCGACGACGAGGAAAGCGCCAAGACCGCCGCCAACCGCCGCGGGGAGATCGCGACGAGGCGGCTACGGCCGCTCCTGGGGCGCGGCGAATCGACCGCGCAGCACGCTGACGCGGATGTCGTTGTAATCGTCGTCGATCTTGGAATCCTCGAACCCCAGGATGTCAAAGCCCGTTTGCTCGTACAGGATACGGCGACTCGATTCCTTCCAGACGGCCTCGCAATCCTCTCCCTCGCCGCACGGCTCTCGATGGGCGCCGACGATCAGCACGTCGCGCGGGGTCGTCGAGTCGTTGAAGACGGCCGCTGCGCCAAGATTGAGCGAGTCGATCGAGGCGGACTTGTTCGAGGTCGCCCATTCGACCTCTCCGGTCGTCGCATCGACCAGGAACAGACCGTTTTCCAGGCGGGCCTCCGAGGCGACCTTCACCAGGATCGCGTCGCCGGGCCCCAAGGCGATCCGATGAGGCTTGCCGTCGATCGAGGGCGTCCCCTCGACGAGTCCGACGTCCGAACCGACGACCCGCAACCCGGTTCGCGGCGTCTTTGGGTTCGTCGCATAGGACACGAACAACGTCGCTGCGAGATCGTCGTAATCCTCGTGGCTCACCTTCGCCGACTTCGCGGGAGCGTCCTCCCAGCCGATGTGGATGACGTCCTCCCGCTGCAGCAGCACGGCCATTTCGCTCACCTGCCACTCGTGGGACGCATCCTCTGAGGAGTTCTTATGCGACCCGGTCAGCAAAAAGTAGCGCGGCGACGGGGTCGTGTTGATCTCCGACCATCTGCCCAAAACTCCGTAGCGACGATTCGACGCCCGCGGATTTGCGTGGAGCGGCCGCGGACCGACCCCGGAGTTCGTGAAGGTCGCCTTCCGCACGGCGTGGTCGCCGCGCGAGGTGATCTCGGCGACCGACAGACAGTTTTCGCTCGTAGCGTCGAAGGTCGCGACCAGTTCGACGGTCGCCCCGGGAGGGAGACAGAACAGATAGCCGTCCGCCTCGCGATCTTGCTTGACGGGAAGCGAAATCGATCCGCCGTCGATCGCCGAGATCGGCTGCCACAACCCCGCGTCGTCCGAGAACGTCGGCCCGTCCCATGAGACGTGGGTGATCGTCGGGACGCGGTCGACCGTCCAGTGTTGAGACGTCGTGGCCTCCGCGACCGGGGCCGCACCATGCTCGGGACCGGCGAGGCGACTCCACAGCGTCATGCCCACGGCGACCAGCGCAATCGCCGCAGCGATGCGAAGCGGCTGTGCGGCCCGATGTTCCAACCGATCGGCGGCCTTTCGCCCGCCAGTCCACAGGCGGGGCTTCAACCAATGCAGCATCGAGCCGGCCCGCGTCGGCGGCGCGGCGGCTTGCCGGTCTCCGCCGATCGCCACGCCGAGCGCCACATGGGTGCTGACAAGCTGCCAATACCTCGACTGCAGTTCCGCGTCGTCGATCAGCAGTTCCTCCAGCCGATGCAATTCCTGCTCCGACGGGCCGTCGTCCAACAGCGCGGAGACCAAGCGGTCCAATTCGTGCTCGTCTTTCAGATCCATCGTCGTGCCATTTGGGAGTGAGAGCGTGGCGGCGGTCGGTCGGGCCGAGCGTCGCGCCCGGCGGTCGACACGGATCGAAGCTCGCTACGCCTCGTGCAGGAGTCGTCCCTCGATGCAAGCCCGCAACAAGCGCCGCGCGCGAAGCAACGCGCCTTTGACGGCGGACGGGGATTTGCCAAGGTGGCCGGAGAGCTTCTGAATCGAATAATCGCCGTCGTAGCGCAGTCGCAGCAAGTCGTAGTCGCTTTCTCGCAGCTTCTTCAAACACTCCCGCATCGCAACAATCGTCGAATCCATGTCCGCGGTCGACTCGTGTCGCTCGGCAAGCTGCTCGACGATTTCGCCGCTGAACACCAGCTTTTCGCGGCTCCGATCGCGGAGATAGGCCCGGACCTTCCAGTAGGCGATCTTCGTGGCCCAGGCCTCGAAGTTCGTGCCGAACGTGAACTCGTCGAACTTCTCCCAGAGGATCAGGTTCGTTTCCTGGAGGATGTTGCTCGCCTCTTCGGGATTGCCCGTCAGCGCCGTGACGTATCGCAGCAGTCCCAACTGGGCCTTGGTCAACAACTGGACGAACTCGCTGCGAGCGTGCTCGTTGCGAACGGGGTCGACGCGGTCGAGATCGGCGCGGTCCGAAGGGGAACTGTCCATCGTTTCAATCGCCGGCAAATCGGAGTCGAGGTCGACGCCGGCCGTCCTAAAGCCCGGATAGACGAGGGGTCGTTTCATTGGTTGATATCTGCCCGCGCAAGTTCCCCGCAGTATTAAGATACCGTGAGCGCGGGTTCAGGTTGCGCAAGGCCTCCCGAAAAGTCCCGCCGAAACGGGATTTTAGCGCCCGGCCCGACCGTCGGCCGGGCGAACGGACGGCGACTCGCCGGCGCGCTTCTGCGCCAATTCTTCACAGAACATGCGAGAATACGCGGGCTTTTCCAGGAATCGTCGCGCGGACTGCGCAACCGCCTAGCCGTCGTTGGTATGACAAGTACGAGGAGGCGGTCTGTTCTCGCCAAGCATGTCTGACGGGCGACCTGCCGGATCGCAGGGAGGGCGTCGTCGGGCGGTTTCGCGGGGAGGGGCAGCAGGCCGCCTCCCTTGCGGACCATCGCTGGCGTTCGCCTGCCGAACGCAGGCCCTCTATTCAAGGTTATTTCTTCCGTAACGTCCCTTCGCGACATCCGGCAAGGGAGCGAGGCGAGGAATGGAACGCTCGGAGGATCTCGTGGTCTCAGGTGCTCGATCGATGGACCGTCAATCTGCTGTTCGAGTCGCGAAGCGTGGCTTTACGCTCGTAGAACTGTTGGTGGTGATCGCCATCATCGGCGTGCTCATCGCATTGCTCCTTCCCGCCATCCAGGCGGCACGAGAATCGGCCCGGCGATCCCAATGCACCACGAACCTCAAGAATCTGACCCTCGGGATGCTCAATCATGAAAGCGCGTCGGGGTCCTGGCCCGCTTCGGGTTGGTCGGGGCGGTGGACCGGCGATCCTGATCGCGGCAGCGGAGCCAAGCAACCGGGGTCCTGGCTGTTCGCAACGTTGCCGTACATCGAGGCGCAGGCTCTGCATGACATGGGCAAGGGCCTCACGGGCGCCGCCCGCACGACGGCCCTGCAACAGCGGGACTCGACCCCGCTGAATCTCGCCAATTGTCCCTCCCGCCGTAGCGGAGGCCCCTACCCGTACCCGCACGGACAAGCGGCTCTCACCGGCAACGGCACGGGCGGGGTGATCGAGTACACGTTCACGCTGGCGGCCCGCGGCGACTACGCCGTCAATGTCGGCGACGAAACCGGGTTCGATTCCCGGTGCATCACCATCGCGCCGACGCAGTACAACGCAGTGGTCGCCGGATTTCCGCCGACGATCGACGAGTTCACCGGCGTGTCGTTTTGCGGCAACGCGGTCCCCAGCCGCGCCATCTCCGACGGGCTGAGCTACACCATGGCCCTCGGCGAAAAGTGGGTTCCGCGCGATCAGGTCGACACGGGGCTGTACAAAGGGGACGACTGGGCCATGTTCGTCGGGTTCCAGGACGACCTGGTCCGTTCCGTCTACTACAACAATCGCGACGCCGACCATGTCCCGCAGCCGGACGGGGCCGATTTGAGCGCCCTGACCGATCTGAATCGTCGCGAGCTCTTCGGGAGTTCGCATCCCGGGGGATGTCTCGTCTCGATGTGCGACGGGTCCGTGACCCTCGTCTCGTTCGACGTCGATCCTGAACAGTTCCGCCAAATGGGGCACCGCGACGACGGCGGCCAACCCAAGGCCAGCCGCCGCTAGGCGCTCGGCCCCGGCGCCGTTCCCGATGAACGCTTCGCTCGCTCGGCGAGCTCCAATTGAGAAGTCGCAGCCAGATCTGATTACGCGAGGGAGATCACAGATGAGGATTCAAGCGGTCGCGAAGCTTGGTTTCGCGTGGGCGCTGCTCGCCCTGACGCCGTCGGCCGAGGGCCAGACCTTGGTGCACTTGTGGGCGTTCGACCAGCCGTTCGGATTGACCCAAACGTTTCCCGACAGTTCCGGCAACGGCCACACCGGCGTCGGGGCGGGCGAAATCGTGCCCGGCCGGTTCGGCAACGCCGTCATGCTCCTCCCCGGCAGCAATCCTCTGACCGGCGGCATCGGAGACGGCGTCGACTGGGTTGATCCGACCCCTGAAAACACCGCTCTGCCCGTCGGGCGGACCGACTCCTGGACGATCAACGTTTGGACGAGCTTCGTCTCTCCCCCGGGATCGCTCGAGTACATCGCCGGCTTCGGGATCGACGACCAGGAGACCAGCGGCAACAGCTTCAAGGCCCGATCGATCATGGCCTTTCCCAACTTCCACTTCTGGGGGGCGACGGTCGACCTTGACGCCGGGTTCCCGTATCCCTCCGACGGCTCGTGGCATATGTCGACCGCGACCTACAACGGCGCGACGACCGAATTGACCATGTACTATGACGGCATCCGCGTTGCGTCGAGGGTGTTCGGCGGAACGGGGCCGTTCCTCGACGCCCCGGCCGAGGTTCATGCCGGCAACCCCTCCAATTGGAACGAGGAGTTCGACGGCACGATCGACGAATTCGGGATCTGGAACGGCGCTCTCTCGCCGGCCCAGATCGGCGGGTTGTTTCTCCACAACAATATCGCTCAACCGCAGAACCTTCAGCCGACCGCGGCGGTCAATCGTGCGACGGGGCACATCACGCTCAGTAATCTTACCCTCGCCAGCATCAACGATTTCGTCGGCTATCAGATCACCTCCGCGGCCGGGGCGCTCGACGCCGGGCCATGGGTGAAGATCACCGGCAATCTCGACCAAGGCATGGGGGCGACGCCAATCGACTCCGGTCCCTGGTCCGTGACCTCCTCGACCGATTTCCAACTCTCCGAAGGCGATCAAGGAGCCCCGGCCGGGACGTTTCACCTCGGACAAACGATCGACTTCGGCGCCATCTGGAAGAAGTCCTCGATCGAGGACGTCGTGGTCAAGCTGTTCACCAACGACGGAGTCACGGCCAAGACGCTCGACGTGCTCGTCTCTTACACCGGCACGCCGTACTCGCGGAGCGATCTCGACACGAACGGCGTCCTCGACCTGAACGATTGGCAGATCTTCTCCGCCAACGGATTCACGAGTCTGACCGGCTTGTCCCGCGTCAACGCCGCACTCCGCGGCGATCTCGACGGCGACGGCGACAACGATCGGCTTGACTTTCGGCAGTTCCGCGCCGACTACATCGCCGCGCACGGCGAAGCGGCGTTCGCCGCGTTGCTCGCGGCCGTTCCCGAGCCGTCGACTGCCGTCGGCATGGCGATCCTGGGCGTCGTCGCTCTTGGATTCTACAGGAAACGCTAAGCGAATAGTTCGATTGGTCGGCGCGCGGCGGCCAGCCGATGCGTTCGGCGCCGGTCGTCGCTGAGACATCACAAGCTACCCATGAGGTAATCATCGTGACAACGCGATTGCAGCAATACGTTCGGCGGCTGTTGACCGTCGCCCTGGCGGTCGTCGCCGCACCCCAGGCAGACTCATGCGCCGCGACGTGGGGGGGAGGGATCGGTTCCTACACCACGGGCTCGAACTGGATCGGAGGCGTCGTTCCCTCGGGCGCCGAGACCGTGACGATCTCCTCCGGTCAGGCGACCTACTCCGGCAACCTCAGCCGCGCGGCCGCCACGACAATCGACGGCAGCGGCGAGTTGGTCGTCAACGGCCGCTTGGTCAACGCCCAAAACGGCGCCGCCGTTTTGACGGTCGCGGGCAACGGCGTATTGACTCAGGTTGGCGAGTACTTCCTCGTCAGCACCAGCAACGTCGACGGGGCGATCAATCAGACGGGCGGCACGGTCAACGCGACGATCAGTCGCGGCTTCTTCCTGACCGACGGCGCCGCGGGCAACCCGGGGACGGGCACGTACAATGCCCTCGGCGGGGTGCTCAACGCCGCGCTGGTTTCGACCTCGGGCGACAATCTGCACAACTTCCAGGCCGGTCGCCGCGGGGCCAACGACGCCTTCAACGTCAACGGCGGCGACGTGAATTTCACGACCGGCTCCGCCAATCGCCGGATTTACTTCAGTCAGAACTCGAAACTGCAAGTCGACAGCGGCGTCTACAGCGCGACCGGCTTCCAGCACTTTGTGATCGGCTATGGCACCAGCGTCGCCGGCGGAAATCTCAGCGGCACGGCGCGGATGCTCGTCAACGGCGGCACGACGAACATCGTTTTGTCTCCCACGGGGATCTTCACCGTTTCCGACGGCCAGAGCGGCGTCGTTCAAGTCTCCGGCGGCGCGCTCAACGTCACCGGACGCATGGTGATCGGCGGCGACGTGACCGCCAACAACAACGTCGGCCGCGGCGACGTCGTTCAAACCGGCGGCACGGTCGGCGTCTCCGGCGAGATCGCCATGGGGGTCAACGCCCCGGGGACCTACCGCATTTCCGGGGGCACGCTCAACGCCGGCAGCCTCGCCCAAGGGGGGCAGATCGATTCGTTTTTCGGCTTCGAGGGAGGGACCGTCGTTCTCGACGGCAACGTGACCACGGTTCTCAACGAATCCTGGTTCGCCGCTCCCTATGGCGCCACAGCCGCCTACAACGGGGGGACGGACAAGACGACGATCACTCGCAACCCGGCCATCCAGGGCATTCGCCTGGAAGTGAACACGCAAACCGGCGAAGCGAAGATTCGCAATCCGAACGGCGCGTTTGCGTTCACGACCGACTACTACGAAATCCGCAGCGCCCAGGGCGCCTTGATCAAGGCGAACTGGAACAGCCTCGACGACCAAATCCCCGATGGCGGTCTCGTCGCCGGCGACTATAACGGTGACGGCGTCGCCAACGGCAGCGACTTCCTGCGGTGGCAGCGCCAGTTCGGCACGGCGGCGGTTCCCCCCGGCAGCGGCGCCGACGGCAACGGCAACGGCGTCGTCGACGCGGCCGACCTCGGCGTTTGGAAAACGAATTACGGCTCCTCCGGCGGCGGCATCGGCAGCGGGTGGACCGAGGCCGGGGGCTCGAACTCCAATCTCCTCGCCGAGTACTTTCTCGACGCCAGCAGTTACACGCTCGCCGCCAACGCGTCGCTCAGCTTGGGCAACATCTTCAACACCGCGACGTTCGGCGTCGGCAACCCCGGCGACCTCACGTTCGGCATCGAGACGCCTAGCGGCTACTTGGTCAACGCCGAAGTCGTTTACGTGAACCCCGGCCCGGCCGTCGGCGCCTCGGCGGCCGTCCCCGAGCCCGCTGCGATCGTTCTCGGCGCGACCCTCGGAGCCGCCTTGCTTGCCCTGCGCCGGCGCGGCTGACTGATGGTCGTGCACTCTGCTCGTCACGGCTGGGACGCAGCGACGCGGGGCCGTTGGACCGGACGTGCCGACGCTGGTTTTGGCGGCTCGGAGGGGCTGACAATCCTCCGAACTCGCCTTCGCCGTTCCGCTGGCGACGTCTGTCTCGGTTGGCACGGGTCGCCTGCATCAGAGCGGCAAGGCGACGCAGCGAGCGCGAAATCGCACGCCGTGTTCTGAGTCGTCGCCGACGATTCGCGCTCGCGATGCAAACGGCGGAACGTTTTCACGCCACAGGACGACAAATCGCGTCAAATTGCGGCCGACGCTCGTCACTCTTTCCGGCACGATCGGAACCTCTCCCTCATGACAAAGACGATCGCAATCCTTTTGGCGTTTCTGGTGATGGGGGTCGCGGACGCGATGGGTCCCTTGTCGGACGCGGTGAAGGGGAACTATCAAGTCAGCAGCACGACGGCGACGATGTTGTCGTTCTTCGTGTTCATCGCGTTCGCCGTGTTCAGCGTCCCGGGGGGCTTGCTGGCGGCGCGGATCGGGAAGAAAAAGCTGCTGCTCTTGGGGCTGGGGCTGAACGTCCTGGCGATGCTCGTCCCGACGGTCGTGAACCCGGGGTTCGCCGTGTTGCTGGGCTGCATCTTTCTGCTGGGGATCGGCACGACGTTTTTGCAGGTGGCCGGCAACCCGATCATGCGCGACGTGAGCAGCGAGGGCGCCTACAGCCGCAACCTCGCCCTGGCGCAAGGGATCAAGGGGCTGGGGAGCGCCACCTCGGCGAAGCTCGTGTTCGCGGCGAGCTCGATTGGCGCGGTCAGCAGCATGGGCTGGCGGGCGCCGTTCCCGCTGTTTCTGTTGTTGATGTCGGTCGCGTTCGTGCTCGTGGCGCTCACCAAGGTCAGCGAGACGCAGGTCGACGAGCCGCCCGGAGTCGGCGACAGCCTTGCGCTGCTCAAGGAGCCTGTCTTTGCGCTGGCCGTGTTGGGCATCTTTCTGTACGTCGGCGCCGAGGCCAGCCTGGGGCGGTTCCTGAAACCGACGTTGGCGAATCTGGGGTTCTCCGACGCGGACGCCGCCAGCTACGGCCCGACGATGTTTTTCCTGCTGCTGACGGCCGGTCGGTTGCTGGGGGGCGCCATCCTGACGGTCGTCAGCCCGGTCGCCTGCTTCCGCGGGTCGGCGCTATTGGGACTGGTCGGGGCCGGGCTCCTGATGACAGGGACCAAGTCGTTGGCCGTGCCGGCGATCGTTTGCGCCGGACTGGGGTTCGCCAACATCTGGCCGATGCTGTTTTCGATCACGGTGGAGCATCGCCCCGAGCGGGCCAACGAACTGAGCGGCCTGATGTGCATGGCAATCTCCGGCGGCGCGATCGTCCCGCTCGTCATGGGGCGGCTCGACGACCAGCAATGGGGCCCCCGGGCGTTCCTCGTGCCGGCCGTGTGCTTCGTCTACCTGCTGGTCATTTCGCTCAAGAGCGCCCGCGACCCGGCGTCGCAAACCTCCTGACTTCGCCCGCGCCGCGACTGGTGCGCCATCCCACGGAGACATCTGGATGAACTGGGAGACGGACGAACGGATCGTACTGACCCTCGATGCGGGGGGGACGAACTTCGCGTTCTCGGCCGTGCAAAGGGGCCGACAGATCGTCGGTCCGATCGTCCTGCCGGCCGAGGGGCGCGATCGGGACAAGAGTCTCGCGAACATCGTCGCCGGGTTTCAGCAACTCGTCGACGCGGTCGATCCGTCGCCTGCGGCGATCAGCTTCGCGTTTCCCGGGCCAGCCGACTATCCGCGGGGGATCATTGACAACGTCGGCAATCTGCCGGCCTACGGCGGCGGGGTGGCCCTCGGCCCGATGCTGGCCGACCGCTTCGGCGTGCCGGCGTACATCAACAACGACGGCGACCTGTTCGCCTACGGCGAAGCAATCGCGGGGCTGTTGCCCCGAGTGAACCGGCTGCTGGCCGAGGCCGGCAGCCCGAAACGCTACCGGAACTTGTTCGCCGTGACGCTGGGGACCGGGTTCGGCGGGGGGATCGTCCGCAACGGCGAACTTTTCCTCGGCGACAACTCGAACGCCGGCGAGATCTGGATCATGCGGAACAAGCTCGGCCGCGATGCGTTCGCCGAGGAAGGGGCGAGCATCCGCGCCGTGCAGCGGGCTTACGCTGAAGCCGCTGGGATCGATCCCGCTCAAGCCCCCGCCCCCAAGGCGATCTACGAGATCGGCATGGGTACGGCGCCGGGCGATCAAGCCGCGGCGCGCATCGCCTATGCGACGCTCGGCGAGTGCGTCGGCGACGCGCTCGCCAACGCGCTGACGCTCGTCGACGGACTGGCGGCGATCGGCGGCGGCCTCGCAGGGGCGGCGCCCCTGTTCCTGCCGCGGCTCGTCGAGGAACTCAACGGGACGATTGCCAAGTACGACGGCGAGCGGATCCCGCGGCTGGCCCAGCGGGCGTTCAACCTCGACGATCCTGAGCAGCTCGCGGCGTTCCTCGAGGGCCAGACCAAGGAGATCACGATCCCCGGGTCGACCCGCACGGTCGCGTACGACCCGCTTAAGCGGATCGGCGTGGGGATCTCGGAACTGGGAGCCAACCAAGCGGTTGCAATCGGGGCCTACGCTTACGCCCTGCAGCAGCTTGATCAACGCACGTAGCTCTGCCTATTCGGCCCTTGAGAGCGGAACCGCCATGAACATCTCCATCTCGCGTCGCGAGGCGCTCGGCGCCATGGCGGCGGCCGGCGCCTCGCTGGTCGGAACGACGACGTCGCGGCGGGCGTCGGCCGCGACCGACGGCGGATTCGCCGCCCGGCGGCCCCCGCTTGAGAAGCGATGCTTCACGAGCCGCGCGGTCGAGGGCGCCATCGCCGCCGTGAAGGCGAAGATCGCCGACCCGGAACTCGCTTGGATGTTCGAGAACTGCTATCCCAACACCCTCGACACGACCGTCGACTTCGGGGAGACGGACGGCAAACCGGACGCCTTCGTCATCACGGGGGACATCGATGCGATGTGGCTCCGCGACTCGACCGCCCAGGTGTGGCCCTATTTGCCGTACCTCCGCCAAGACGAGCGACTCCGCCGGCTCGTCGAGGGGCTGGTGCGACGGCAGGCGGCCTGCATCCGGCTCGACCCGTGGGCCAACGCGTTCTACAAGGACGGCAGTCGCCAGTCCCACTGGGCCAGCGATCGCCCTGAGCCGATCGACGGCGTCCACGAGCGGAAGTGGGAGATAGATTCGCTCTGTTACGCGGTTCGGTTGGCGAACGCCTATCTCGATCAGACCGGCGACGCCTCGGTCTTCGACCCGCTGTGGCAGGAAGCGATGCGGCTGGTCGTGCAGACTTTCCGCATCGAGCAGCGCAAAGACGGGACGACCCCCTACCGGTTTGTGCGGCGTACGACGGCCATGCTCGACGCACCCCCGTTCGAGGGGACTGGAAACCCCGTCAAGCCGGTCGGACTCGTCTGCTCGGCCTTCCGCCCGAGCGACGACAGCACGCTGTATCCGTTCTTGGTTCCTTCGAACTTGTTCGCAGTGCAGTCGCTTCGGCAACTGGCGGCGATTTTCGCCGACCATGTCGGCGACGCGGCCTTCGCGGCGGAGTGCATGGCCTTGGCCGACGAGGTCGACGCCGCGATCCGGCAGTACGCGATCCTCGATCATCTCGATTTCGGCGAGATCTACGCCTACGAGGTCGACGGCTTTGGCAACGCGCTGTTCACCGACGACGCGAACGTGCCGAGCCTGATGTCGCTGGCCTATCTGGGGGTCTGCCAGACCGACGACCCGCTCTACCAGCGAACGCGGCGGTTCCTGACGAGCGACAGCAATCCCTACTTCGTGCGCGGCACGGCCGCCTCGGGGCAGGCCAGCCCCCACACGGGCAAAGAGCGGATCTGGCCGATGGGAATCATCCTGCGAGCCATGACGAGCACGTCCGACGCCGAGATCGTCGAGTGTCTCGCCTCGCTCAAGCGAACCCACGCGGGAACTGGGTTCATGCATGAGGCGTTCCACAAAGACGACCCGACCGACTACACCCGCGACTGGTTTGCGTGGGCCAACACCTTGTTCGGCGAGCTCGTCGTGAAGATTCACGCCGAACGGCCGGAACTGCTGGCCCGCACGTACTGACCCCCTCCCCGGCCGTCGCGGATCGTCGCAACGGCCCGTTCAAGACGAGCCCCCGACGTTGCCATGTCTCGCCCTGCGGTCCTTTGTTCGTCCGTCGTCGCCCTGGCTGCAACGCTGTGGTCGACTTTCGTCGCGCCGCTCGCTGCGCGCGAGCCGAACCTCGTGGCCCTGGTCAATCCCTTGCAAGGGACCGACTCGATTCGGGAGTTCTCGCACGGCAATCTCTACCCCGCGATTGCGACCCCGTTTCCGATGAACGCGTGGGCGCCCTGCACGCAGCCCCTTCCCGACTCGTTCTATTACCAGTACCGCCAGAAGACGTTTCGGGGCGTTCGGCAGACTCATCAGCCGAGCCCGTGGATCAACGACTACGCGGCGTTCTCGTTCATGCCGGTCGCCGGCGAGTTGAGGGTGACCGACGTCGAGCGCGTCTCGGAGTTTTCGCACGCCGACGAAGTCGCCCGGCCCAGTTACTATCGGGTGCAACTGCCGACTCACGATGCGACGATCGAAGTGACGCCGACCGAGCGCTGCGCATCGTTTCGCGTGACCTACGGCTCCAAAGCCCCGGCGTATCTGGTGCTCGACGCCTTTCCGGGCGGCTCGGAAGTCGAGATCCTGCCTGATCGGCGGTCGATTGTCGGCGTGTCGCGTTTCAACCACGGCGGGGTCCCGACCGGGTTCGGTAACTATTTTGTCGTCAAGTTCGATCAGCCCTTCAAGTCGTTCGGCGTCTGGACGCCCGGCGACGTGCAGCGCGGCGAAACGAAGCTCGCCGGAAAACATGTCGGCGCCTACGTCGAATTCGACGTCGATCACGACGCCGTCGTCACGTACCGCGTCGCCTCGTCGTTCATTAGCCGCGAGCAAGCAGAGACGTCGCTTGACCGAGAAATCGGCGCCAAGTCGTTTGACGAAGTCCGCGCCGCAGCCGAGGCTGCGTGGAACGCGATGTTGGGACGGATCGTCGTCGAGGGAGGAACGGAGGAACAGCGCCGGACGTTTTACTCGTGCCTCTATCGCAGCCTGCTGTTCCCCCACAAGTTCTACGAACTCGACGCCGCCGGGGAGAAGGTTTACTACAGCCCCTACGACGGCCAAATCCACAACGGGGTGATGTACGCCGACAGCGGACTGTGGGACACGTTTCGGGCGCTCCATCCGCTGTTGAATCTCATCGCCCCCGAGGTGAACGCCGAGATACTTCAAGGGCTGTTGAACGCCTACGACGAAAGCGGCTGGCTTCCGGCGTGGGCCAGCCCGGGGCACCGCGACTGCATGATCGGCAATCACGCGTTCTCGCTCTTCGCCGACGCCTGGGTGAAAGAGGTCCGCGAGTTCGACGCCCGGCGGGCGCTCGCCGCGATGGTCCACGATTCGGCCCAGTCCGGCCCGATCTCCAGCATCGGCCGCGACGGCGCGAAGTTCTGGCAGGAACTCGGCTATATCCCGGCGCCCGACGTCCGCGAGGCGACGGCCAAGACGCTCGAGTTCGCTTACGACGACTTTTGCGCGAGCGTCCTCGCTCGGGAACTTGGCGAGGACGAAATCGCCGATCGGTTTCTGGCCGGCTCTCGCAACTGGCGCAACGTGTTCGACCAGCGGCTCGGCTTCGTCCGCGGGCGCAAGGCGGACGGCTCCTGGGTCGAGCCGTTCCACCCCGACGAATGGGGCGGTCCGTTCACTGAAGGGAATTCCTGGCATTGGACCTGGAGCGTCTTCCACGACGTCGAGGGGCTGATCGAGGCCCTTGGCGGTCGCGAGGCGTTCGTCGCCAAGCTCGACGAGGTGTTCGACGTCCCGCCGACGGTTCGCACCGGCTCCTATGGCGGGTTGATCCACGAAATGACCGAGATGATCGCCCTGAACAAGGGGCAATACGCGCACGGCAATCAGCCGATCCAGCACATGATCTACCTGTACGCCCTGGCCGGGGCGCCGGAGAAGACGCAGGCCCGCGTTCGCGAGATCCTGAACGACGCCTACGATTCCTCGCCCAAAGGCTTCTGCGGCGACGAAGACAACGGGCAAACGTCTGCGTGGTACGTATTCAGCGCCATGGGCTTCTACCCCGTGACGCCAGGCACGCCGGAGTACGTCTTGGGGAGTCCGCTGTTCGACCGGATCACGATTCGGCTTCCTCAAGGGGGGACGTTCGTCGTCGAGGCGACGAACAACGCGCGCGACAACGTCTACGTTCGCGAGAGTTCGCTCAACGGCGATCCCGTGCGCGACTCCAGGCTGTCGCACGAGGCCGTCGCGGCAGGAGGCGTCTTGACGCTGCACATGCACGACGTGAGCGGCACGACGACGCCGACCAAGCTGAGTGCCGAAGCGAGCGCCGAGTGAGCGCCTCGGCGCACCCTCGCTTGTCACGGCCGACAGCCCTCCGCTTGGCGTTCTGCTGCGCGTTGGTGGCGGTCAATCTGTCGGCCAATCGCTTGGCCGTTGCGAGCGAATCGGATCTTCCCGAATCGGCAGCCGCGGACGTGACGTTCCGGGCGAGTCGGGAAGGGCGGGAGAGCGACTCGCCGTCGCAAGTCGATCGCTGCTAGAATGCGGCTCGCCGTCGCGGTTGAACAGAGTCGCCCGAGAGCAGCATCGACGGACCGATGGCGACTGAGCGAGCGTTGGCTCCTCAAAGACGCATGGCGACCTGCGTTGCCGCACGATGTCCTGGCCGCCCTCTCGCTTTACCGGGGACGAACGATGATGACGCATGATCCGAGTTGCCCCGGTCGTTTGCCCGGCGCCGCGCGGTCTCGACGGGCGCTTCGTCGGACGGCGCTCGTCGTCGGTTGCTACGTCCTGTTGGCCTACTTGCTCGTCCCGCTCGTGTGGGAAGCGTACGCGCGACGCCGGCCGTCGTTTGACGACAATCCTCGTCTGACGACCACCGGCGACCGCCACCCCGGCGATCCGCTCAACGTCGCCCTCGTCGGCGAGGGGCAGCGGTTAAAGACCGCCATGGAAGCCGCCGGGTGGTATCCGGCGAAAGCGCTGGGGCTGAGAAGCGATCTGAAGATTGCCGAGGACACGATCCTCTCGCGCCCCGACGACGAGGCGCCGGTAAGCAGTCTCTATCTGTTTGGCCGCAAGGAGGACCTGGCTTTCGAGCAACCGGCCGGCGACAGCCCGCGACAGCGGCATCACGTACGGTTTTGGAAAACCGCAGACGTCGACGACGACGGGCGCCCGGTGTGGATCGGCGCCGCCTCATTCGACGAGCGGGTCGGCCTGAGCCATACGACGGGGCAGATCACCCACCATATCGCCGCCGACGTCGACGCCGAGCGCGATCATCTGTTCGCGACCTTGCGAGCGGCGCAGCTCCTGGCCGACGAGGACACGGTGCCGGGGTTCCACACTCAACGGGAAGGGCGCAACGGCGGGGGCGACCTGTGGCGGACCGACGGCCGCCTGCGCGTCGGCGTCCTTCGCGAGAAATCGACGGCTTCGGCTTCTGCAACGCACTGAGTCGTCAGCCGACTTGCGAGCCGCCGACTTCGTACGGGAACTGCCGCGCGGCGACTCGGTGTCGTCTACTGCGGGGTGCGGCTCAAGCCCCCTGTCGCCGCCGGCGGAGGTACCCCGCGCCTCCGAAGGCGGCCGCGACGGCCCCGAACAGCAGCGAGGAGGCCTCGGGGATGGCCGCCAGCTCGAGGCTGGTGGCCGACGCCTGGACGACGTAGCCGCTGGGGACGTTCAGTGCGACGAAGCTGCCCAGCGTGCTCGGGGCGAAGGTGGCGAACGTGTAGAGCGGCTGGGTCAGCGCCCCGGCTGCAACCGCGGAGAAATTCAGGGTCGTGCTGGACAGCGTGAGCGAGCCGCCGATGGCCGCCAGATCGATCGAACCGAGCCCGCCGTTGCCGGTCGGGTCGTAATCGACGATGTAGGTTCCCCCCGTGAGATCGACCGAACCGGTGAAGGTGAGGGTCCCGACCGAGTTGCCGGGGGCGAGGGCGCCGGCGATGGCGGTCGCCCCCGCGATCGAGCCCGTGCCGCCGAGCGTTCCTGCGGAGCCGACCGCCACGCTGCCGCCGCCCGTCTTGCTGCCGTTGATCACCAGGATGCCGCCGCTAACGGCAGTCGGTCCGGAATAGGTATGGGGGTTGGCGCCGGACAGGGTCAGCGTGCCGTCGCCCGACTTGTAGATTTCCATCCCCGAGGAATTGCCGTTGGTGATCGCTCCGCTGACTTCAATGTCGCCGTCGCCGGTGAACAGCACGCCGCGCACCCCTGTCGCCGCACTCGTGAGCGCAGTCGCCGCGCCCAGCGTCAACACGCCCGAATCCGATCGAATGGTGGTGTACGTGCCGCCCGTATTGACCGTTATGGTCCCGTTGAGCGCGTTGGCGCCGGAAACGTTCAGAATGCCGGCGGGTTGATCCGGCGTGTTGCCCTTGCCGTTCACAGCGAGCGCGTTGCCCAAGGTGATGTTGTTGGCGAGTTCCAGTCTATTGGAACCGCCGTTTCCAGGAATGAAGATCGATCCCGATCCGAGTGCGCCGGAAGCAGTTGCGCGGAGCACGGTCGCCCCGCCGTTGCTGCCGATGGTCGTCTGGCCGCTGTAATTGTTGGGGCGCGTGACGGTGGTGGTGGTGACGCTCGACGTTTGCACGTTCAGAGCGCCGGAGGCGCCGCTAATCGCGTTGTCCACAGTTTGCGTCAGCGTGCTGGTGCCGTTAAGCGTCAACGTACGATTGACGGCGCCCGCGTTTTCCAGGCTCACCGCGGCGCCGGTGTTCACCGTGACGGCCGAGCTGGTGAGCGAGCCCGTGACTTTGAGAGTGCCGCCGTTCACAGTGGTCGCTCCCCCGTGGCCAAGCGAGCTCGCGATCGTCAGAGTTCCGCCGTTGTTCTTGGTGATGGCGGCCGTGCCAAGGTTTCCAAATCCGGCCGCGAAGCTGGCGTTCAGGTCCCAGTCGCCGCTGCCCGCAAAAGTCATGCTGCGACCGTTGACCGCGTTGCCGTTGCCGATCAGGACGTCGCTGGCGAAAGTCGCCGTGTTGGCCGAGTTGTTGGTGAACGTGCTATTGCTGACAGTGCGCAGCGTGATATTCGTCGTATCGGACCCGTTGCCGAGAGAGAATGCGCCTGCGCCGCTGGCAATCGTGATGTTGCCGAGTCCCAAGTTGGCGCTTGACGACGACGCGTCGAGAGACACCGATCCGCTTTGCGTCCCCGTGAGGCTCAGATTCAAACCGCCGCTGTTTCCCGGAGATGGTCCGAAATTGGCGCTCCAGACGAGGGACAGGTTGCCAGCCTGAGTGCCGTCCCAGGTCGCGGTGTCGCCATTATTGTTGGGAACCGCATCGGGATTCCAATTCGTCCCCGTCGTGAGCTCGTTGGTGCTAGCGCCCCCGTCCCAGGTCGCCGAAGCCGCCTGGGCTGTGGGCGAGGCCATGGGCAGGAACTCCCGATTGGAAATTCCCATGGTCAAAGCGAGAAGCGTGACGAATAAGAGACGCGACATCGGAAGGGAGCACGGATTGCGACTCATGAGAAGCCCTTTGCTGTTGCGGCCATTCCGCTCAAAAAAATGAGGTTTTGCGAAAAGCTGAGGAGTAGCGGCGGACCCGCCGGTGCGCTGTCGACCAGTGGACCAGGAGCGGTTCTCGCCTTGGTAATCTCCGCTGTTAACCAATCCTTAGCGGAAAAAATCCGATTTTCCTGAAATTCAGCCCACGGTCGCCAAGTCCGGGGCAGAGCGATTTGGCGCATAACTCGCTTCGATGGCACGACTTCGAGCAACCGGCTGCTCAGTCCAGGCGGCAAATCGGTCGATTCTCACGCCGCAAGCGATGTCGCACCGCCGTTGAGGGGCGCCGCGGATGACGCAGTTGTCGATGGAGCCTGTGACGACCTCGCCGGACTGCCGCCGCAAGACAATGGCAGCGAAAAGACCTCGCCTGAGTGCGGTTTGCCGTGAATTGGAACGAGGGTTTCTGTGATCACAAAATGTTCAGACGGCGGAGCTCAGCGTCGGCCAACTGGTCATGAAGTCGTCTTGTTCGGCGGCGTCGGCCCCCGCGGTCGGCGTCGGTCGACGCAGCGGCCGGACGAACTCGGACCTTGGCGCGGGACTCCACGAATCGGCGGCCCAACGGCGCGTCCAGGCGTCCGTCTCCGCCAGGACGAGATCGACGGCCGCCTGCGCGTCGTCGTCGCCGTCCGAGCCCAGGTCCTGCGGCGCCGCGAGGATGACCGAGGCCGGCAGCTCGAACGGATCCGCAATTGCCGCGGCGACCGCAACGGCCGGGGCGGCTGAACCGTACTTGCTTCGCCACAACGCTAGATCGCTCGCGTCGACGCCGCCGCTGCGATCGCCGTCGGCGCCGCTGCCGGCCGGGCTTGCCGAACCGCCGAACTGGCGCTGCCAAGCGAGGAAGTCGCCGCCGTCAACGATCGTGTCGCCGTTGTAATCGCCAGGCTGGTACGTCACGTAACTGATCTCCGCCAGGGGCGACCAGACGCCGTTAGAGAGTCGGTAGCGGGCCTTGACGGTCGTATCCTGGGAAATCGCGATCGGGATGCCGTAGATCCGGGTTTGCCCGTTGTTGTTGACGCCGCCGGAGGGAGACATCGGATCGCTCACTCCGTCCAGCGTGTAGTAGAGGACGCCGGCGAGATTGCCGGGCGCCGACATGGCCAGCATCGTGCCGATCGGCGTCTCGCCCGCCGGCACGCTGAACTGCGGCGCCGTCGCGTAGAGTCCGTCGGCCCGCAGTTGCGAGATCACGGTATTGGTTCGGCCGGGAAAGTACGTGTTGTACAGCCAGTCGACCTCGGTCTGCCAATGCGACTTGTTGAGGGGGACGGCGACCTTCGAATCGCCCCAGCGGGCGCTTTCGGCGATCACGGCCGGCTCGACCTGCACGCGCCGCTCTTCCATGCGCGCGATGCTCGCCGCGGGGGTCATCAGCCCGGCGCCGGAGAGCAGTTCTTGGGCGCGATCGGCGAATCGCTGCCGGTACGCGGCGACCGACAGCAGGTCCTGATGCAAGTACACCGGATTGAAGTAGGCGTAGTTGGATTGGTTTCCCGCGTTGAACGGCCCGGTGCGGTCGATGAACTGCGTGCCGTGGACCGTGCCCCCTTCCTCCGGGCCGAGCGAGTGTTCGTTGTCGTGAATGAAGTACTGAAAGCCCTGATCGGCGGCAACGCGGTTGTAGACGCCGTACCAGTTGTTCGCCTCGTTCTCGCCGAAGAATCGCGAGATGCCCGTGTCGAAGCCGCCGGTGTAGATGATGATCATCATGAAATCGACAAGATTCTCGACGTCGAGCAGCACGGGCAAGGCGGGGTCGCGGACCCCCGCCGAGTTCAGGCCTTGCAGCGTCAGATAGTTGCCGGCGTTCGCCGCGGGGCTGTCGGCGATCGCCTGAGCGAGCGTGAAGAGCTGCTGCCACGCGGCGTCGTTCCCCTCGGCAAGCTGCGTTCCGCCGCCGTCGTTGCGTCCCGCCTTGAGGACGTCGTAATCCTCGGGTTCGCCGCCGAAGTAGGTCGCGGCGTAATCCTCCTGGACGCGCTCCTGGGTCATGTAGAGGCCGAAGTATTGGCCGCCGACGTACAGGTGGTAGTACCGGCTCCGGGTGTACGGCTGGCCCATGTCGCGCTGCAGGTCGCGAGAGAACACCTCGCGGAGAAACGTCGTCTCGACGCTGCCGTACGCCGCCCACGAGTAGTTCTGATCCGTGCGCAGGTCGACGACGTCGAACTTGTCGGGCCCTTCGTCTCCGAACAGCGGATAGTCGAGTTTCCCGTCGCCGTACTCGCCGCGGAAGTACAGTCGGAAGGCGTGCTTCGGGTACCAATCGTTGCGACTCCACCCGCCGCGGATCCGCAAGCCGGCGTTCGTGCTGAAACCCTCCGCGCCGTCGGGGTAAATCAATTCGACCGACGCGGGGCGTTCCCAGTCGCGGCCGTCGTTCCAGGCGTTCACATAGATGCCCGTCTGAGGATCGAAGAGATTCGCCAGATCGGTCGTGATCGAGATCGCCGGCAGCGACGCGAGCGAGTCCTTGACCGCTTGTGCGCCGTAAAGGGCGATGATATCGGGGTCAATCCCGTAGTTCATCTCCTGGCCGTTGACGGCGCCGCTCGCCGGCCAACCGGCCGGGGGCGTCCCCGTGGGCGATTGATTGACGATGTCGTCGAGGAACAAGTACGAACTGGCGGCGACGAACGAGGGCTTGAAGTCCGGCTTGAACGCCGTCGCTCGCAACGTCGTCGTCGATGAAACGGCGATCGGACCGACGTACAGCGTACCGTTCGTCGGAATCTGATTCGCATTCACGGCGGGCGACGAGCCGTCGGTCGTGTAGACGATAATTGCGCCGGGGGTGGTCGTTGCGAGCGCCACCGTTTGCGTCGACCCGTAGAACCCGTGGGGAACGCCGAACGTGGGCGACTCGGCGAAACCGACGAAGTTCGCGGCTGGGTTGCCGTAACCGGGCGTCGTCGCGTCGAAGTAACCCAGCCGCTCCGTCGCCGGCAGGACCGCGCTCCGCACGACCAGTTCGGGCGAGATGAGCATGTCGGACCCCGGAGCGTTCAGCCCGTGGATCGCCAGCACGTTCTGCCCCGCGACAAGATGCGGAATCGCGAAGGTGACGTCAAAGTCGACGAACTGTTCCGCTTGGCTGTCGGGCCTGCTGCCGTTGAGTGCGGCGGAGTTCCACTGCAGCGTCGCCGGCGCGTTCGCCTCGGCGACGCGGACGCCGTTGACGTACGCCACGAAACCGTCGTCGTATCGCATGCGCAGCGTCAGCCGATCGACCCCCGCCAGCGTGGCGAGCGTGAACGGGATCCGCATGTAGAGCGACCGGGTCGTGTTGGGCACGGTCGTACCGATCTCGGCCGTGAAGTTGACCGCGTCGCCCGGGTTGTTCTCGTACCCGAAGCCCGTGGCGCCGACGAGCGGAAACACGCTGTCGTTGAAGCCGAGGTTTCGCCACGTCGCATCGTAAACGCTGCTCGTGGGAACCCACGCCCGCGCCTGGGCGCCGTTGGCGATGACGGTCGTGCCGCCAGGCGCCTGCTCCATGGCCCGCCCGTAGGAGACGTCCTCGAACTGCTTCGGAAATCTTGGTGCATAGGCGTCGATCACGGTCGAACCGTCAGCGGCGATCAGCCCGAGGTACTCGCCGTCGGCGGAGAGTTTGAAGTTCGTGTGCAGTTCGCCGCCGCCGCGGATGCCGTTCTTGTCCGAGGCGAAGACGACGCGATACCCGCCGGCGGGGATCGACCCTGCGCCCGCCGGAAACGCCCACTTTGTCTTGTTGTTGGCGTTGTCCGTCAGATACAGGCCGGCCAGATCGACCGCGGTCGGTCCGCTGTTGTAGATTTCGAGCCAGTCCGACGAATCGCCGTCAACGTCCGTGACGCCGTCGTCGTTCGATGCCAGGAACTCGGTTATCCGAAGATCGGTCGCCGCCAACAAAGTGCGCGGTTCCAAGCGTTCAAGCGACAACCGCCGGCCACTCGGCGGTTGCAGAGAGCGTGTGCGTAACAACATGGTCGTGCGATGTTTTCCAAAACGCCATAGCGAAGGCGGCGAGACGAGAATCCAAGAAGGGCGGGCGAACTCCGACGTCGCCCCATGGCGCCGCGCGAAGTCCGGCCGAAAACGTTCCGCCTCTCTTCCGCAATGCTTCAGTATTGCCAACCACCGAATGCTTAGCCAGCGGAAGGCAGGAATCAGCGGGAGGACTTCATGAGGGCTCGCTGCTGGTCAAGGGTGGCATCGGCGTTTCCCTTCTTCTATCCGAGCGTCTCCGCGAGGGCAGAGGCGGAGGGGCGGCCCCTCTATCGAGCCTGAGCCGAGGTTGCTCTTTAGCCGGCGCGGCCGGCCGCCCGCCTTCGTGGTGCGCCCAGCAAGTCGGCGAACTCGCGATCAGCGACGAAGGAAAGCAGTGAGGAGAAGTCGTCCGGGGAAACATAGACGTCGCGGGATCGGCAGCCGGGGACTTCCAGCCATCGAGGGGGTTGGCGCTGATCTAGCCTTGAACGACCGCTCACTTGAGACTGCATTTGACCGATCGCAACTTATTGCGACGCGTCGTGAGAGAAAGGGACGAATCACCGGCCCAGCGTTCGACGCGGCGCGGCTTGAGCGGAACAAGCGTCAACGTCGGGTACGCGTCCAGGAGCGAGTGCAGTCGGCAGCGATATCACTCGTAGGCGGCAGGCGAACGGCTGCGCTCCACCCAGTCGAGAAACGCGTCGACGATCGCGGGGAGGTCGTCCATGACGACCTGCTCTCGGCGGGGTTGCCGCATCAATTCGTAGAACCGCTCGAACGCATCTTTGCGCATGGACCCCAAAACGTGACGGACCCGGTAGAGGGTGACGCACCAGACCTTGCGGTCCTGGCGATATCACGGCTTCGGCTCGCGAGCCATCGGCAAACCCTCGGGCAATGACGAGAATCACTGCACGCCATGCCGAAAGGTCTGCTATCGTGACTGGGCCTCGACGAGGTGCGACTCGTCGGGGCTCAATTTTTTTGCCTCATCTCGATCAAGGAATCTGGACCGAATCCTGTACCCAAGTCTCGAAAAGGCGCCGGCGGCTTCCGGAATTCTGTGCCTGCCCCTGTTTTCTCGATGAATTTGGCAGCACGCCCGGCAGGACTCGAACCTGCAACCCCTGGTTCCGAAGACCAGTGCTCTATCCAATTGAGCTACGGACGCGTGGGGAGCTTGCGTTGCCTCATCCTCTCCCTGCCCGAACAGACGCGGCGGAAGGACCTCGTGTCGCTGCTGGACGACGAAATGATCGGCGGGGATGGGGACGAGAAGGCGGGCTCGCTCTTCTGCAAAGCATACGCCGGGCGAGTCCTTCCAGCAAGTTGCCGGCGACGAATCGCGGCGCCGCTCGGTGCGGGCGGAAACGGGATCGGGCGAATGGGAGCGATTGAAGGACGCAACTGCTTGCGAACAACTCGATTGGGCGCTGCGTCGCGTTGCGGCTGGCCGCTTTACGCCAGCCAGTCCAACAGCGCCATCAGCCCCATGAACAGGCCCATGAACACGACGATCCACAGGCCGAAGCGGGCCGCGTGCGAGAGAATCGGCGGCATCAGTTCGTGTCGGGTCGCGGCGCAGACGAGGCTCACGACGACCAGAATCGGGGCCGAGTACCACAACAGAGCGGCGCCCAACAGCGGCGTCAGCGGCAAGGTCACGTCAAGCATCGGAGGGGTTCTCGCCAGTCGCGGCGGAGGGTCAAGTCGGTTGCGGAGCGGCGGAGCGTTTGTCGTGCGGTTGGGCGCGGATCAGCAGCGGGCCTGCGTACGCGTCGCAAATCACCAGCAGGTTCAGCAGTCCGGCGATCATCGTATAGACCGTCCCTACGTCGAACGCCGGAGCGAGGTCGACCACCCACTTCGACAGTTCGTTGGGTTGCGTGGAGACGTTGTGCGAGTCGTCTTCGGTTCGTTGCTGCTCCTTGCGCGGCGGGGCGTACCAGGGGCGCTGGTCGTCGTCTCCCTTGCCGAGCCGGAGCGGTTCTTGGCGATCCATGACGCGGCTGCGCTGGACAAGCGCGGGGAGCGCGACTCCTCCGGCGCCGAGTTGGCAGTAATACTGCCAACGCAACTCCTGCCCCGGGGTCGAGGCGTAGACGACATGCCCGTCCCCCAGGTACATGCCGTATCCGAACGCTCCCAGAATGCAGACCATGAACAGCAGTCCCTTGCCGGTTCGTCCCTGATATAAATGACCCAGTCCAGGAACAAGCCACGCCAACAGCGCCGCCAGCCACGGCTGCTTCAGCTCGATGACCAGCGGTTCGTCCGTGCCGGGGACGTTGTATTCGGGAGGAAGCGTCGCGGTGGCCATGGGCGCGTAGCAGCGAGGGAATCGGGCGAGTCGGCGCCTGGGCGCCGAAGCCCCGCATTGTAGAGTCCGCAGGCGAATTCACCCAGACGAAGTCGAATCAAAAAGGCCGCGTTTGCCGCAGAGCCGCAGTGAACTGCCGCCCTGAAGTTGTTCGTCGCTGGCGGCGTGGTCTTGGGGGGCTCAGCCGGCAAAGCTCCAAATCGCCCAGCCGGCGGCTGCCGCCGCCGCGATTCCCGCAGCTACGATCAGGGCGCGCGGGTTGACGGACCGGGCCTCGGTCCCCCCCGCCTGCAATCGTTGGGTCAAGTTGAGGGGCTCGGCCGGCGGGTCGGGGGTCGCGGCGGCGGTCGGCGTTGCTGCCGACAGCGCGCCGGCAGTCGACTGCGGATCGGCCAGCAGCGACTCCAGCCGAGCGACGACCTCGGTCGCGTCGGCGGGGCGATCCGCCGGCGCCTTGGCGAGCAGACGTTCGAC
The DNA here is from genome assembly GCA_019636345.1 of Pirellulales bacterium. Classification (NCBI taxonomy): domain Bacteria; kingdom Pseudomonadati; phylum Planctomycetota; class Planctomycetia; order Pirellulales; species Pirellulales bacterium. The sequence continues at coordinate 93,012 of JAHBXQ010000012.1, forward strand.
CAAGTCGGCCAGCCCCGTCGGCGTTCCCGGCATAAGGGCGTCGAGCCGCGGCGCCGTCGCCTCCAAGTGCTGATCGAAGATGCTCACCGCGGTCGGCCCGTCGAACGGCACGCGGCCGGCGACCATTTCGAACAGGATGCAACCCAGCGCGTACAGGTCGAGGCGGCCGTCGATCGCATCTTCGCCGCGAATTTGTTCGGGAGGCATGTACCGCCACGAGCCGACGGTTTGCCCTTGCACGGTGAGGCGGGAGTCGGTGAGGTCGCGTGCGAGACCCAAGTCGCCGATCTTCACGTGGCCGGCTGCGGACAGATACAAGTTGGCGGGTTTCAGATCGCGATGCACGCAGCCAAGTTCGTGCGCGTGAGCCAGCCCGCGGGCCGTCTGCAGGGCGACCTCGGCTGCGTCTCGCCAGGGCAAGGCGCCGCGGCGCGCGAGCACGTCTTTGAGCGTGCCGCACTCGACGAGCTCCATCGCACAGAAGATCGAGTCGTTGTGCAACCCGCAGTCGAAGTGTCGCACGACGTTGTCGTGGTCGAGGCGCTGGAGAATGGCGATCTCGCGGACGAAGCGGTTCTGCACCTCGGGCTCCATCTGCTTGGAGCCGTGCAGCAGCTTGACCGCGACGCGGCGGCCAGTTTCCTCGTGCGTGGCGTCGTAGACCGCGCCGAAAGTTCCCTCGCCCAACGACCGACCGACGAGATACGGACCGACGAGTTGGCCAGCAGACATAGACGCCCTTTCCTGCGTGAACGCAACGAGGCTACGAGGATGAGTCGCGCGATCGTCCGCCGGCGTCGACGCGAGAGTTTCAACGGCGAGATTCTAGCATCGCTCGCTGCGTAACGCATCATGCACGGGGCGACGTACGGGCAGGTCCGGCCGCCGCCGCCACTCCCACGGCTTCACTTCGCCGAACGTGACTTTGGCTGCCAGCAAGCGCGGAGCCGCGCGCCCGCGTCTGCCGTCCCCCGCTCGGCCATCGATTCGCTGACCAGCGGCAGCGTAGTCGACGAAGCGATCGAGGAGAACATCTGCGGCTAAGCGGGCACGAGACCCAGTAACGGCGACGAGAAGTTTCGCGGTGCTCTCTCGTGAGCGAAGGACGTCCGTCGGTAGCTCATGAAGTCCCCGAACCTACCGGCTTTCAGCCGGGGGTAGTTCTGCGGCGCATCACGGCAAGAAAGTGGTTGAATAGTGCATGCGTGTCTGTTAGTGTATGCATTTTAGAGGGGCTCGTCTGTCCGCGATCGCCCTGATGGCCGTTCCGCCGGGAGTCCTCTTCCATGTCGCCGATCGATCGTCGTCAGTTCGTCGCCGGGGCTTTGGCAGCCGGCGTGATGGCCGGGACCCGATCGCGAGCCCGAGCCGTCGGGGCCGGGGAAACGGCAACGCTCGCCCTGATGGGCGCCAACAACCGCGGCGCCCAACTGGCCGACGCTTTCGCGAAACGGCCCGACGTGCGAATCGCTTACGTCTGCGACGTCGACGACGACGCGATCGCCAAGGGAATCAAGGCGGTCACGGATCGAGGCGGCGCGGCGCCGCAGGGGATCAAGGATTTTCGTCGGGCGCTCGACGATCCGGCGATCGACGGACTGATTTGCGCGGCGCCCAATCATTGGCATGCGACCGCGACTGTCTTGGCCTGTGCGGCCGGCAAGCACGTGTACGTCGAGAAGCCGTGCAGTCAGACCCCCGAAGAAGGGGAGTTGATGATCGCCGCCGGGCGAAAGGCGAGCAAGGCAATCCAAGTCGGCATGCAGCGCCGCAGCGGCGAGTTGTACGCAGCGGTCAAGCAGTTGGTGGCCGATGGTGCGATCGGCGAGGCGTTGTACGCCAAATCGTGGTACTACCGGGCACGCCCCTCGATCGGTCGCGGGCGGGAGATCGCGGTCCCCGTGGGCCTCGACTACGATCTGTGGCAAGGGCCCGCCCCCGAGAGACCCTATCGCGACAACGTCATCCACTACAACTGGCACTTTTTCTGGCATTGGGGCAACGGCGAACTGGGGAACAACGGGGTCCACACGCTCGACATCTGCCGGTGGGTGCTGGGGGTCGATTACCCGCAGCGCGTCACCGTCGCCGCCTCGAAGCTGAGGTACGACGACGATCAGCAGACCCCCGACACGACCCTCGCGACATTTGATTGCGGCGACAAGATGATCGCCTGGGAATCGACCAGTTGGTCCGATCCCTACCAGACCGGCCAGGGGGTCGGCATGGAGTTTCGCGGCAGCGAGGGGACGATCGTCGTCACCGACGCGGGCTACACGGTGTACGACCTCGAGCGCAAACCCGTGAAGACCGGCGCCGGCAGCCGCGGCGACGACGAGCATATCGCCAACTTTCTGGACGGCATGCGAACCGGCGCCAAGCTTAACGCCGACGTCGTCGACGGGCACAAGAGCGCGCTGTTCTGTCACCTGGGCAACATCGCCGTCCGCGTCGGACGATCGATCGAAGTCGACCCCGCGACCGGGCGGATCACAGGCGACGAGGAAGCGGTCCGCTACTGGGCTCGCGAGGAGTATCGCGCTGGCTGGAATCCTCGCGAGCCGGGATAACGCCCCGCATGGTCGCTCTGCCGCAGGGCTGACTCGCTCCGCTGAGGTTCGCCGTGGAAACTGAGGTTCGCCGTGAAAACGCCCGCCGGCTTCTTCGATCTTCAAGTGAACGGCTACGCGGGAGTCGACTTCAACGCCGACGACCTTTCGGCCGAGGACTTTGACGCGGCTTGCCGGCGGCTGGCGGCCGACGGAGTCGGCTCATGCCTGGCGACGGTGATCACCGATTCGCTGGACGCGATGACGCGCCGGATCGGCGCTCTCGCGCGGCTGCGCGAGGGGTCGTCGATGGGGCGGCAGGTTGTGGCGGGGATTCACGTCGAGGGGCCGTTCATCAGCCCGCTGACCGGCTACGTCGGCGCCCATCCGGCCGCCGCGGTGCGTCCCGCCGACCCGGCAACCGCCGAGCGACTGATTGAAGCGGGACAAGGACAAGTGCGGCTGGTCACCCTGGCGCCCGAACACGACGCCGGCGCCGCCACGACGCGATATTTGTGCGACCACGGCGTGACCGTCTCCGCCGGGCACTGCAATCCGACTCTCGACGAACTGCGCCGCGCGATCGACGCGGGTCTGTCGATGTTCACCCATCTGGGCAACGGCTGTCCGCGGCTGCTCGATCGGCACGACAACGTCGTCCAGCGCGCCCTGGCCTGCGTCGACGACCTGTGGTTGTGCTTTATCGCCGACGGCGTTCACGTCCCGTACGTCGCGCTGCGAAACTACCTGCGCATCGCGGGGCGTGAGCGGGCGATCGTCGTCACCGACGCGATTTCCGCCGCCGGGATGGGGCCGGGACGATATCGCCTAGGGGGGCAGGAGGTCGTCGTTGACGAGCGGCTGGCCACTTGGTCGGCCGACGGGAGCCACCTCATGGGCTCGGCGATGACGATGCCCGCCGCGATCGCCAACCTGCGTCGCGAGCTTGGGCTGTCTGAAGCGGACGCCCGCCGCTTGACCTGCGAGAACCCGCGGCAGGCCGTGCCGTCGGCGTGACGGACCCGCGACGACTTCGGGTGGGGCCGTTCACGCCCGGATCGTCCATCCTCGTCGCGCCATGACCCAGGCGACGAGCCACCAAACGGCGACGATTCCCAGGGCGAACGCCAGCGATGCGTTGCGTTCGTCGGCAAAATTGTCGACAAATCCGTGGCGGTAGATCCACGATTTCAGACTCGTATCGTCGACGCGCACGGTGTTCAGCACGACCGAGGTCAACTCGGACCCCACGTAGGCGACGATCGCGTTGACGCCGACGACCTGCAAGGCTGCGCCGCTTCGGCGCCAGCCGCGTACGTCGATGAGCCAGTAGAACCCGGCGAGGGCGACGCTCGCGAGACCGGCGCACAAGAGGACGTAGCTGCTGGTCCAGAGCTTCTTGTTGATCGGCAGCATGCCGTCGAGCGCGAGTCCGGCAAGGGCCGCTGCGGCGCCTGCTCCCGCGAGCCAGGCGACGGTCTGCAGCGGCTTCAGGCGGCGCCGCAGGACGAGCCCCGCCCAGTACCCGGCAAGCGCCGACGCGATCGACGGAATCGTGCCGAACAGGCCCGTGGGATCGCTCGGCTCTCGAAGTCCCTGGTCGCGCATGTGATTTTGACCGATGAGCGTTACGTCGACCACGCGGCCGAAGTTGCCTTCCGGCGAGAGATTGGCCGTGCGGTCGTTGGGATCGGGAAGCCACTGGTACGCGGCAGCGACCGCCGCGAGCGTCGCGCCGGCCACGACGGCTTGCCCGCGAACGCCCAGGTTCAGCACGATCACCGACAATGCCAGATACGTCAGTCCGATGCGCTGCAAGACGCCGGTCAGCCGCAACCGGTCGAAGTCGAAGTCGACGACGTCGGCGTATCTCAGCATCCACGTCAATCCGTCCTTGGCCAGATTCAGTCCCAGCCCCAGCAGAATCAGCACCAGCGAGCGCTGCACGATCCGGCGGTAAACATGGCGGTCGACCGGCGCCCCGTCTCGGTAGCGGGACGTCGAGTACGCCAGCGCCGTTCCCATGATGAACAGGAAGAATGGAAACACCAGATCGGTCAGCGTCCACCCGTGCCACTCGGCGTGAGCCAGCGGTGCATAGCGGACGCTCCAATTGCCGGGGTTGTTGACCAGGATCATCCCCAGGATCGTCATCCCGCGAAAAGCGTCGAGCGAAGCGAGCCGCGTCGCAGCGGGAGTCGAATCGGCTTGATGCATCACGGCCTGTCTCCTGCCAGTCGACGAAGGGCGCACGGCATCGCCCCGGCTAAGGCGAATTGTGCGGAAAGAAAGACAAGGGGAGGGAAGCAGCGCCGCGGTCACCCCCCGAGGAGGCGGCGAGCGCACAGGCAGACGATTTGCATCAGCGCGGCGGCGCATGTCGAGGGTTCGGGGATCGACGCGGCGGTCGATGCAACGGCAGTCAACCCGCGCTGCCGCTGCCAGATCAGGAAGTCGCCGCCATCGACCGCGCCGTCGCCGTTGGCGTCGCCCGCGGCGGCCGTCGTGCCGAAGTTCGCCTGCCACAGCGACAGATCGTCGCCGTCGACGACTCCGTCCTGGTTGAAATCGGCGGCGTAGCCGACGCGGAGCGCAACCCCCGTCGGCTGATAGTCGATCTGCCAAGCGAGACCCGGCTCCAGCGCCGGAAGCGTCACGTCGGCGAACGTGCCGGTGACGGAGCTTGCGGCGAGCAGCGCGAGCGAATCGCCGATCGCCGGCACGTAGTCGTCGGCAAGGACGAGTTCCAAATTACCGGCAAGGGTCGCTGGTCCGGCGGTCGCGATGGCGCCGAACTCGGAGACGATCGCTCCGGCGGCCTCGAAGATCAAGGTCGACGACCAAGCGAGGTCCACGCGCCCCTGCACGTTCAGCTTCGCCCCGCCGACAAGCCCCAATGCAGCCGGGACGCCAGGAACGAACTCCAACCCTCCCAACGGGGCCGGCGTCGAGGTCACGAGCGCCATCCCTCCCGCGTCGAACACGGCGACGGGCCCCAGGGGACTTGCGATTGGCGTGGCGACGGTCGCCACATACAGCCCCCAGTCGACCCCGGCGCCTTCGTCGACCAGGACGTTCATCACGCCCCCTTGCATCTGCGGAACGAACGGTCCCAAATCGACGACGCCGACGAACGTCGAACTCGAGTTGAGCTGACCGTTCCATCCCAAATCGGCGAATTCGAGCCGATTGGCCGGCGCGTCGTTGAACAGTTGCAGGAATTCAGGCGCGGCAGAGCCGGCCTTGGCTCGCATCGCCAGGGCCATGTATCCGTGCACGATCCGCTCGCCCGCATCGAGCGGGTGTTGCATGGTGAACGCCGTGGCCCGTCCCGCGGTCAGATCGTCGAACCCCGTCGCGACCGCCCCCGTGGCCGCGTGGGCGTAAGCCTTCCACGCCGAGTCGGCGAAGTGGTTGTCGACGCTCGCAGACCCGTCGTAGACGAACTCATCGACGTCCCCCAGCAGGTAGTCGCGGTGGGAGATGCGATAGACGGCGTCCGGGGCGAGATTCTCGCTCCACGATTGAGCGTCGTTCCATGTGCCGACTTCCCCGCCCCAGTGGAACGTTCGCACGTCGCGCGAGTCGTTCATCTGGGCCTCGTACAGGCTCGTCCGCCCGCCGACCGTGACGGGCGTTCCGTGCGAATCGTAGTAGCCCGAGGGTTGCGGGCCGAAGGTCGTGTCTTCGACGATCGGGCCGATCGAACCGACGAGCCAGTTCTGCGAGGTCGGCGGATTCTGCACGCGGAAGGTCCGAGCCCGCGAATTCCACACGACCATGTTGGCGCCGGCCCAGCCGTGGGTCGTGCCGAAGCTGCCTCGATTGCGAATATTGATGTCATGCCCTTGAACAGTGACGTTGTCGAACAACGAACCGGTCGCCCACCGCTGATGGGGACCGGTGTCGCTGTTGGCGTTCGTGGCGCTGGAGTTGTAGAAGACGTTCGGCCCCGGGGTTCGCGAGGTGTTGTTGACGAAATCGTGGCGTCCCTTGTCGGCGGTCGAATTGGCCACGAGGCCGAGCTCGCCGCTCAGGTCGTACGAATAGCGCCGCCCCCCGGTGATGACGCTGATCGGGTCGAGGACCTGCCCGTTGTCCACGGTCACCCACTTCGACCCCTGCTTGGCGGTGACGAGCGAGTAGCCGAAATGAACGGCCGTCACGTCCTTGATCCACACGTTCTGCGCCCGACCCGTATTGGCCGAGGACCCTACGGTGATGAACTCCCAGGCGTGGTTCTCGTCGGTGGCCGAGACGTAGTCCGAGTCGCCGCGCAGGTTCTCGATCCCCACGTGCTCGACGACGCCGTTCCAGTTGTACCTGCGGATTTGCCCGCCGCCGTACTGCTGCTCGAACGATTGCGGCAGCGGGGCGTCGAGGAACACTCGATTCCCCTCGATCCGCGCGACGACCCGATCAAACGTGAGCGTCGCTTGGCTGGTCGTCCAGGGGGGATCGCCGTCCGGGGGGTTGTTCATGCCGATGGCGTTGATCCAAGCCTGCGTCCCGGGGCGGGTGATTCGCACTTTGTCGCCGGGTTGGAATTCGCCTGGAACGTCGACGCGAAAACTGTTCGAGCCGGCGGGGACGACCTTGTCAATCATGTTCCGCGACGAGCCGACGTTCGACACGCTCGTCGAGCCGACGATGTTCACCAGCGCGCGTTGCGTCGTTCCGCGTCCGTGCAACACCGTACCGTCGGCGCCGCGCCCTTCGCCCCGCAGCACGATGCCGCTGGCGGTGATGTTCAACTGCGTGTCCACGTCGTACACCCCGGCCTGCAGCAGGATGGCGCCTCGATACCCGTCGGAGCCCAAGGGCATCGCTGCGACTTGGTTGATCGCCGCCTGGATCTGCGCCGTGTCGTCTCCGGCGATTGGCGCCAACGTCACCACGGTCGGCGCCTGGGTCGGGATCGCTTCGATGCCGCGCCCCATGTAGCCGACTCCCGAGAAATCAAGGATTCGATCCCCCTGCGCGTCCGGCACGTACACGAGCCGACCGGTGGCGCCGGTCTTGACCCAGGCGCTCTCGGCGGCCGCGACCGGGGTCGCAAAGAGGGCGGCGACAATCGTCCCGGCGACCCCGACCCCGTACAAGCGGCGCCGAGGCGGAGCATTGATCGTCGTTTGGCAAGAATCGCAGGACATGATGCACTTCTCGTTGGATGCGTACGAAACGAGCGCCGTCGCGGACGATCACGCGCTCTGTTGAGCCGAGATCGCGCGGGCGGCGTCGGGCGGCAGCTCGCGGAGCCCGCGATCGCTCAAGAGCGACGCGGCGTAGCGATCGAGGTACAACGTCGTCGCCGCATGGGTCTGCAGGATCGACGCCGGGACGCGCGGGTCGACCGGCCCCTCGACCGCGTCGCGCACCGCCTCGGCCTTCCGAGCGTCGGGAACCGTGCAGACGATCAGCCGGCTTCGCAGAATTTCGCGCACCGACATCGAGATCGCCTCGGTCGGCACCTCTTCGATCGTGTCGAACCAGCCCTCGTTGAATTGCTGTAACCGACAGCGATCGTCAAGTTGCACGACGTGGTACGGCCGGGTCGTCGCGAAGTCGGCCGGCGGGTCGTTGAACGCCAAGTGGCCGTTCTCGCCGATTCCGACGAACGCTACGTCGACCGTAGTTTGGCTGAGAATCGCCCCGACGCGCTCGCACTCTGCCCGGCAGTCGTGCTCCCCGTTCAAGTAGTGGAAGTCTCGCAACGGGCGGCCCAGACGCTGGACGAACCGTTCCCGCAAGTAGCGGCGGAACGAACCGGGATGCGTGTCGGCGAGCCCGGCGTATTCGTCGAGATGGAACCCCGTGACGCGGCTCCAGTCGACGTCCGGCGTCGCGGCCAATTGCGACAGCATCTCGAACTGCGAAGCCCCGGTCGCGACGACGATGGTTGCCGCGCCGCGCTGGTCGAGTGCGGCGCGGATCGCCGCGGCGCCGTCCGCCGCTGCGGCTGCGCCCATCGAAAATTTGTCTTCGTACACCTTCAGATTCATCAATCGCACCCTTCTCGATTCTCGATCAGGAAAAGCCGCCGCCAGCGACGCTTTGCACGTCACGCTCCGCCGAGCCACTCGCCGAGTCGCTCCGCCACAAACTCATCGTCCTGAAGCTCCGGATACAACCGTTGCACGCGCGCAATCGCTTCACTTTGCCCGGCGCTGAGCTGTTCTCGTTCTTCCAGACACCACGTCCCGGCGAGCAATCCTTGCCGCCGCAGCACCTCGTGGATGCCGGCGAGACAGCCTCGGAAGTCGTTGGCCGCGTCGAAGACGGCGGCGTTCGCGTCGGTCAGCGCCGCCCCCAAGGTCAGCAGCTCCGCGACGGCGTACCCGGACCCTGCTCGTGCGCCTCGGCAGGCCTCCAGCAATGTCACTGCTTTCGAGGTCCACACGGCCCACTGCCCCAACAGGCCGCCGACGAACCCCAGTTCGACCGTTTCGGCCCCGCGCTGAAAGCGAAAGGGGGTCAGCAGGTCGGCCACGATGTTATCGTCGTTGCCCGTGTAAAGCGCAATCTCGCGACGACCGCTCTCGGCGACGGCTCGCACGACGTCGAGCGTCTTGTACCGATCAAACGCCGCGACCTTGATCGCCGCGACATTGTCGATGGAGCAGAACTCGCGCCAAAATTCCGCCGGCAGATCGATTCCGCCGACCCTCGGTTGGAGATAGAAGCCGAACAACGTAATGATCTCGCTCACCGCCCGGCAGTGGTTGATCGCCTCGGCGAGGGGCCGACCTGCGAACGCCGCCAAACTCAGCAATCCGAACTCATATCCCAGCGAGACCGCCAGCCCGGCCTCGGCGACGGCTTGCTTGGTCGGGCCGCAGATGCCCGCGACTCGAACCGCAGGCGCGGCTCCGGCGCGCTCGGCGCGATTCAACTCCTCGGCGGCCAGTTCCCAAACGGGCCGCAGCAGCCCGACCTTCGGCTCGTGAACGGCGAACTGCGTCGTGTGAACGCCGACGGCCAGTCCGCCCGCACCGCTGGCCAGATAGTAACGCGACAGCGCCCGCTGACGACGCTCGTCGAGCCGCCGGTCCGCGGTCAATGCCAGCGGATGGGCGGGGATCACGACCCCGGCGCGCAGCCGATTGCGCACCGCGTCGAATCGAGTCGTCGGCACGACGTCGCACGCAATCGTCAACTTCGCCGACGATTCAGAAGCGACCATTGACGACCTCGAAGTGCGTGGGTTTCGACCAGGTCGCACCACCGGCGCGCAGCCACTGGGCCGTCCAATCGATCATGTCGTCGACCGTCGTGTGCAGCCGACCGAGCAGTCGCTCGGCCCGGCTGGAGTCGCTCAGCAAAGCGCGCGACCCCTCGACGCCGACGAACTCGACGGGGCGGTCCAGCGCCGCGGCGAGCCGTTCAGCGACCGCGCGGATTGACAGCGACTCGCGCCCCGTCACGTTGAAGATCGCCAGCGGCGAGCTGGCGTAAAGCAAACTGCAAAGGATCTGGTTGCACGCATCCCCTTGCCAGACGACGTTAAACCGCCCCATGTCAAGTTCCACCGGTTCGCCGGCGAGGATCCGCTTGCCGAGGTCCACGAGGACCCCGTACCGCAACTCGGCCGCGTAGTTCAGGCGAATGACGGCGATAGTCGTTCCGTGCCGGCGACTGAAGTAGTCGAAGATCCGCTCGCGGCCCAAGGCGCTCTGGGCGTATTCCCCGACCGGGTACGGCGGATCCTCCTCTCGCGAACCGGGCCCCGCAGCGTCGACCAAACCGTAGACGTTTCCGGTCGAGAGCGCCGCGATGCGACTGCCGGCGAATCGCTGGCATACAAGGCCCGGCAGAAAGACGTTGGTCGCCCAGGTCTCCCCGCTATTGTCGTCGGTGCCGAACTTGCGCCCGGCGAGGAAGACGAGATTCGGGCAGTCGGGCAGGCCGTCGACGAACCGGCGATCAAGCAGATCGCCGGCGAGCGTCTCGACCCCGGCCGCTTCGAGCGATTGCTGCGCTTGCGGGTCGCTGAATCGACTCGCCGCAAAGACGCGCCGGGAACTTCCGGCGGCTTCCGACGCACGGCAGGTCATGCGAGCGAGCGCCGGCCCCATCTTTCCCCCGGCTCCCAACACCAGTACGTCGCCGTCGAGGTCCGCAAGTGCGCGGACCGTCTCCGCCGTCGGGGCGCTGAGCCGCTCTTCCAGTTCGTCGATGGTCGACAGACTACGCATGGCGATCTGATCTGCTCTTTCGCTGCGACCGGATGGTCGCGGTCGGCCCGCATTCAGCGCGGCTCCGGTCCGTTCCTGCTCAGGTTGATGACGAGGTCGGCGGTCGGACCGAGGATTTCTTGGGTCAGTCCGGAGGACGAATAGTTCGCGTACTTCTGAGGGGCGTGCCACTTCACTCCGGGGGGATTGCTGGTCGGTTCATGGCTTTGCACGGCCACTCGATGCGTGCCGACGATCGCCCCGTCCCCGTCACTGCGCGTCGTCAACGTAAACCGACCCTCGCCGTCGAGTCGCCCCAGGGCCGGCCGCTGATTCGGCGGCGCGAACCGCACGATGCCGTGGGTCAGCGGCTTGCCGTCCAGCAGCACTCGGCCCGAGACGGGCACAATCGGCGGGCCCTGCGGAGCGCAGCCGATCGCCAGCGAGATCGCGGCAAGGACGCCGAACAGAGCGAACCGCACGTTCAAGGGGAGAGGCTCCGGTAAACTGGCAAACGCGCCGCCCGGGCGCGCAACGACGCTGGTTACAAACAATCTCCGACCGTGCCGAATCCGTCGGCGCAGGCGATCGTCGCCCCGGCCTGGTAAACTTCGTCATCGACGCCGTCGCTGACGAACTCGACGCTGGCGTCGCCGCGGACGAAGTTGGCCCCGCCCGGATGCTCGCTGCCGAACGCGGCGTTGAGGGCGTACTTGCCGTCCTGAACCGCGTAGGTCGCCGACTGCGATCCGGTGGGTGTGTTGAGCGGGTTCTCGGTCATTCGCAGCGAGTCGCGGACTCGCATGCCGATCGACCACACGTTTTGTCCCGCGAAGGTGTGCGAATCGCGCACCTCGCCGACGAAGTAGGTGTTGCTCGGGCCGTCGGCGACCTGCCGCAACGACACCCGCGTAAGGTAGTTGAACGCCCCGGTGTTCTTCAGCTTCAATGTTGCGTTACTTCCCGTGCGCGAGAGCCACGAGGGCCCGCGTTTGCCGTGCACGAACGCGTACTGTCCCGTCGCTGCGGGGGTCTCGCTGGCGGCATAGGCCTCGGCGATCGGCTCCGAAGTGCTCGACGGGCAGACGAACACGGGGGGGCGAGTCGCCACCGCTTGGACGCGCTGCGGAAGCGCCCTCCAGAGGTTGTTGTACTTCCAGACCATATCCTGCTTGTCCTCGCCCCCGGCCGCGTCGAACAAGGCCGGCAGTTCCAGGTAAGGAAGCAGCAGCACGAACCCGCTGGCGACGCCGCGGTCGGCGATGCGGTCGGGCAGGTCGAACTTGCACTCGTCGAGGACCGACTCGTCGCAGTGCATCCGCCCGGGGGGAAGCGACTTTCGGGACGACTCGTAGTTGAGAATCGCCAACCCGACCTGCCGGAGATTGTTCGTGCATTGCGAGCGCCGAGCCGCCTCGCGCGCAGCCTGGATCGCCGGCAACAGCAGCGCCACCAACACGCCAATGATGGCGATCACCACCAGCAGTTCGACAAGGGTGAAGCCCCTGCTATGGCGGTTCTTGAAAGTCATCATGTCATCCTTCGTTGACAGGTCGCAGACCGAAATGCGAACGAGCCGTGACGCGTATTCACCGATCCTTGCGGCGCCGCAGCACGCTTCCGAAAAGCGCTGCAGCCGTCAGCAGCGCCAGCGACGACGCTTCCGGGACGGCGGCGGAGTTCACCTCGATTTGAAAGTTGTCCAACACCCAATCGACCGTTCCGGTCGCCGTCGCGACGAAGTAGTCGAATTCCGTCACGGCGGGACCGGCCGAAGGCGATCCCGTCAACACCGACGTGCCGCCCGCGTTGATCAGCGAGAGAGTGAACCGAAAATCCTCCGGATTGTTGGTCGCGGCGAGGCGCTCGATCGCGAACACCACGGAATTCTTGCCTCCCGCGGCGTTCAGAGTGTGAAAGGCGCCTGACGCCGGCTGTGCGACCAGAAAGTTGTCGCCGGCCCCGGCAGAGGTGCTCAGCACTTGGCTGTCGGCCGTCCCGTCGTTGAGATTCGCCTCGGTGCGAATTCGAGTGCTGTTGCCGGCGGCAAAGTCCAACTGTCCGAACGCGCCCTGGTCGAGAGCGACTCCCGGTTCGGTTCGATCGAAGACGCCGTCCGAGGTTCCGAAGCCTCCCGTCCCGATCGGTTGGCTCGATTTGTAGAGCCCGAACCGAAACTGCCCTGTCGGGTTCGCCGAATTCGAGCGAACGTCGAAACTGAGCGTCAGCGAGGATCCGACCGTCGATCCCAACGCAATCGGCGCATTGAACGTTCCCATGATTTCGCGCGAGCCGGAGCCCGGATTCACGAACAGGGCGTTCCCCGAGCCGATTCCGCCCGCATCGGACGCCACGCTGAGCGCCGGCGTGGTCGCCGATTGGATCGAATACCAGTTGATTCCGTCAGGCGTATTGACGCGATTGCCGTCGTCGAAGCCGTCGAGGGCGACGATCGCCGCGGCGACGGGCGCCGCGACGTGCAGGATCGCCAGCGCCGCCAGCGCGGGGGCAAAAGACCGAGTCGGATTGAGCGTGAGGCGTCGCATGAGATCGTGACTCCAGTTGATGAGGTAATGGGAGTGGTCAGGCTCGACGACCGACGAGCGCCGGCAAGAGTCAGGCTCGTCGGCGAGCTGCGGCTCTCCAGCGCCGCAGCGTCAGTCCGCACGCCGCCAACAGCGCGGCCGCGCTTGGTTCGGGCACGGCGCCAATCGCCGCCGCAGCGCCGCCGGGCGTGCCGAACTGGCTCTGCCAGACGGCTAAGTCGGCGGCGTCGACGGCCCCGTTGCCGGTGGCGTCGCCGTTGGCCAGGGACGCTCCCGCCCCCGTACCGTTGTTTCGCTGCCATATGAGAAAATCCGACCCGTCGACGAGCGAATCGCCGTTGAAGTCGGCGTTGTCGCTCGGCACGATCGGCCCGTCGATCTGCTCGATGAGGAAATTGTCGAACGCGTAGGAGTTGATTCCGACCGTCATATTGAACACGACGTAGTCGAAACTGTCGCGTGAGTCGAAGTTCGGTGATCCCGTGCCGTTGGAATCCTGTTCGCCGAACGAAACGCCGTCGATGTCCAGAGTGTGACGAATGTCGTTGCCGGTGGCGTTGACGGTTGCGCGCTCGATGGTCAGGGTGATTCGCCGTGTGTCGCCTAGCAACACGGGCATGTCGGCGAACGCGGCCCTCCCGTCCAGTCCGTCCGGCTTGGCGACAAAGTCGTTGTCGCCCGTCCCGCCCAGAATCGAGCCCGCCGTATTGACTTCCTCGAGTAGCCGATAGTCGCTGTCGGTTGCCAAGTTCGTGCCGGCGTGAACCCGGGCCAGGACGCCGTAGTCGTCGCGCGTACCGACTAGCACGCTCGGATTGTCGGCGACGTCGAACCACCCGTCGGTTTCACCCCACACGGTCGGCGTGCCGTCGCTGTTTGTCGCAGCCATGCCGAATTGATTGTCCGAATCCTGATAGACGCCAAATCGCAGTTGGTTCGCCGTCGGCAACAGCAGGTCGAGGATGCGAATGTCGAAGCTGAACTGCAGTTTGTCGCCGACGTTGCTTCCCAACGTCAATCGCGTCGGAAAGCGGCCGATCCACTCGCTGTTGGCGCCGACGGTGGTGATCTTCAGCGCATTGCCCGATCCCGTGAATCCGCTCTCGACTTCGTCGATGATCGAGAGGATCGGGCGCTGCGTGCCGGCAGTCGATTTGCCGTTGATAGCGAACCAGCTAATCCCCGTCGGGGAGGCGACCGGGTTGTTCAAGCCGTCGTCGGTGAAACCGTCGTTATCGCGGTCTGCATCGTCGAAGCCGTCTTCGATCAGGACGACGGCGCGCGCCGGGGGCGCCGAACACCACGACCCGATCGTCGCAGCCCAGGCGACGAACCCGATCAGCGGGACGAACTTGGCGCGTCGCCCCGGCGCCGGAGTGCGGAGCAAGAATCGTCCAGGCATTGTTTGTTCCCCCCTGTGATCGAACGCCGACGCCGGCAAGCGCGGCGCCGAGCAAGAAATGGAAAAGGAGTCGAGTCGTCGCGGCGACGACTCGGTGAACTCGCGGACTCAGGGCTTCAGCTTCGCCGACACGCAGCCGCCTGCATCTGCCCCGCGATTCCCGTCAAGCGATCTGCACCCGACGTCGCGGGCAGAGGGTTCGGCGGAGACGGAATCGGTGACGCAGGCGGCTGGAACGGGACGAGCCAAGCCATCCCCCCGAGTCGCGGGCTCCTTCAAAGGCATTCGCGGCGAACCAGGAACAACCGCAATAGTGGATTCACGAGTAAAACTGTATGCACTTTTAGTAATGTACGGACAATCTCGGCCTGTGTCAACGAAATCTTGGCCGATTCTGAAAATAAGCAGCCCCCAAATCCCTCAGGCTCCTTTCCGAAAACGAAGCCTCCCTCCCTGCCGCGGAATCAGTTGGCCCCGAGGGCCAGCACCCCTTGCGTCAGTACCAGCAAGACCACGCACAGGCCAACCGTCGCGACAATTCCCGCGACGTCGACCCTTGTTGGACGATTGAACTCCCAGGCGGAATCGGGCCAGAGTTTGCGGGATTCCGTCGTCGCCGGGTCGGCGTATGCAGCCGCCAATTGGCGCGCGTCGGCGGCGGAGTCAGGGAGCACCGGCAATCGCATCTTCACGAAATGCCTGATGAGCGCGTCGTCCTCGCGCGAACGAGTCGCCAGACTTGTCAGCACCATGACCACGAACGGCAAGGCGATTTGCGGCGCCAAGGGCGCCAGATCGCGCCATCCCGCGGGCAACAAAGCGACGTCGATCCCCGCCAGCCGATAGACGCTGAAACCGGGACGGACCCACGGCAGCAAGAAGAAGACGACCAAACTGAAGGCCACGGTCGCCCAAGCGGCAGCCGTCGTCGCGCGTCGCCAATACTTGCCGACCCAGAATGGCGCCGCGAACAGCACGGGCGCCAGCCATGTCAGTTCGAGCAGTCGGAAGACGTCCCGTACCCCGATGGCCGTGGCAACGGCCCCGCAGACAATCACGCCGCTTGTCCAGCGAGCGATGCGGAGGCTCGCCGCGTCGTCGACCTGGGGATTCATGAACGGGGCATAGAGATTTCGCACCGCCAGCGCCGATCCGACGATCATGTAAGCGTCGACCGAGCTCATCAAAGCCGCCAGCAGGCAGGCGAGCATCAGCCCCACCAGCCCTGGCGCCAACAGCCGAGTCGAAGCGACGCCCCAGGCCCGATCGGGATTTGCCGCCAGCACGGCGTCGCCGGCGTACAACGCCGCGGCGATCAACGCCGAGACAAGCCAGCCGATCGTGCAAAACCGCTTGAGCAGATTTCCCGCCACGAGCCCGACGCGGGCGTCGAACTCGCTGCGGGCCGCTCCGCCCCCGGTGGCGATGAAGTGAGGCTGCACTGCGACGCCCGCCAGGTTCAGCACAATCAACCCCAAGACGAACCCTGGGGTGAACGCCGTCGCCCCGGCGCCGGTCATCTGAAAGCTCTCAGCGGGCAACTGCTCGTGCAACAGTTCGAATCCGTACAGCCATCCCTTCCGACCCGGCTCACCGAACTCTTCGACAAGCTGTTCCAGGCCCGCGGGAACCAGCGCCAGCGACAGCGCGATGATGCACGCCCCTTGCAACAGGTCGGTCCAGTACGCGGCGTGCAGTCCCCCGGCGACCCCGTACAGCAACACAACGGCGCCGATCGCGGGAATCACGACCAATTCGATCGGCACAGTCCAATCTCCCCACGAGACGACGTCGGTTCCGACGAGCTGCGCGGCGACAGCTCCGCTCGCGGCGAATCCCATGGCCCCGTAGATGATGAAGTACGCGATGCCGAACGCCGCGTACGCGCCTCCCAAGCCGGGCGATTGGTATCGTTCGACGAACCAATCGCCAAGGGTCGAGACTCGCATTCGGCGATACCAGGTCGCCGAGATCCAGTAGAAGGGGGTCATGAACAACCAGTACATGACGGCCCACATGCCGCTGGCCCCGGCGACGTACACGCTGCGGGCCAGATTCACCGGGTCGCTGGGGCCCGTCCCTGAGCCGAACGCGGCGAACGTTTGCAGCAGCTTGCCGAAGCTGCGGCTGCCGAGAAAGTAATCCTCCTGCCCCCGCACGCGGCGGATCATCGCCAACCCAATCGCCGCGGTAAGCGTCAGGTATCCTCCCAGCACCCACCAGTCGGCTAATTGCATCGCGAATCGTCGCCTGAATTGCAAGTGCGGTCGCAAGTTGAATGCGGGGCAAACCAGTTCGTGACGTCTTGCTTGTCGGGGGGATTCGCAGGCATTGGTTTGCGAGCCAGGCCCTGCTTCAACTACCTGTTTGGCGCCAGACCTGGGCCGTGGGCGCTAGCGCCGGGACCCTTGAAGCGTCGTCGAGCGTTGTGGTCGTTCTCGGCTCGCGCCGGAGGGTTCAAGAGTTGAGACAACCTTCAGCCTGCCCCTAACGACAGCCCGAGCCGCCAGAGGGTCCGCACCGCCATGATCGTGATGACTCCCGCCCCGATGATCGTGAGCCCGAACGCCAACTGCGACGCGGCATGAGTGCGCGTCTTGCGGCAATTCCAGCCGAGGTAGACCAACGCGAAGGCCAACGCCGGTCCCCCCAATGCGGTGAGAGCCTGGGCAAAAACAATCAGCCCGACGCGGTCGGCGGGTTGCACCTTGATCGCCACGAACATCCCCAAACTCAGCACGGCGATTGTGAACGCCTTTGTCCAAGGAGAATCGAGTCGCGGGTCGAGCCCGAGGCCGTCGGCGAGCATCGTCCCGCCGATGACCGAGTTGACCAGAAACGAACTGGCCGCTCCGGCGAACACGCCGAGGCAGAAGAGCCACGTGGCGGCCGACCCAAACAGCGGCTCCAATTGCCGAGCCACGTCCGCGGCGCTGCGCAATTCGTGGGGAGCCACTCGCCCGGCCAGCACTGCTGCCGAGGTCGCCATAATTGTCGCGGAGATTCCGACGAGGATCGCCGATCCCACGGCCGAATCGACGAGCCCCTGGCGAAGTTGCGCAGCGCCCCACCCTTTCTCGCGCACGAGGTAGGCTTGATAGAACGCCCCCGCAATCGAGAAGGTCGTCGCAACAAGTCCCTGCACGACCAACCACCGGTCGACGACTGCCGGGGAGGACGCCGCTTCGCCGCTCGGAGTGGAGTTCCCGGCGGGCGTCGCTTCGAGGTAAGGCAGAAATCGTCCTCCCATTTCAACCGGGATCGAGGGAATGCACCCCGCGGCCAGTTTGCTCGGCGAAGGTCTCGCAAGCGCAAGATTCGCGACGAACCCCAGCAGCATCAGCGCGACCAGCACCATCATGATTCGCTCGAGCGGCGGATAGAACGCTTTGAACAGAAACAAGCACCCGGCCAAAGCGCCGTTCAGCCCCACGAGCAGCGCCGCCTGACCCGTCGGCCCCAAGGGCGCCAGCGGTTCGATTGCGGCGAGCACGCCCTGGTTGTTGCTGAACTGAAAACAGGCCGTGATCCCGAACACCGACGCCCCGCACAGCGCCGCAAACGGTCGGCCCAATCGGCGCGCAATCTCGGTACAGGGCGTGGCGGAGAGTTCGACGCCGACGCGGGCCGCGGTGGCCACTGCGGCGGCCATCAACATGCCCGCCCCGAGCACGACCCAGGTCAATTGATAGCCGAATTCGCACCCGACGCGCGAACTGGCCAGGATGCTCCCCGGGCCGATAACGACGCAGGCGACGATGATCCCCGGCCCGATTCCCCGCACGACACGGCGGAAAAGCGACGGCGGCAACGGCGAACTTCGAGTCATGGGGGGATCGCTCGCAGTTGGTCGTCGGCGACAGCGACGGAATTCTGGGAGGCGCGCTCGCCGTTACCAAGTGCGTTGGGCGTCCGCCTCGGCGCGGGCGGCGGCCATCACTTCCGAAAGCGAAACGGCCGCGCCCCCGCGGGTACGGCTGAGTTCGGCCGCCTCCATAAACGCAAAGATCTCCAGCGTTTCGGCCGGATCGATCGGCGATACGCCTGTCCGGAAAAACTTGACGATCTCCGCAAGCAGCGGCTCGTAACCCGGCTTCTGTCCGATCGGCTTGATCGCCTTGGCGCCGAAAACCGTCCCGCCGTAGTCGCGGGCGCCCGACCGCAATCCGCGAAACGTGCCGATACGGCCCCCCTCCCATGTCCCCAGGACGACGTCGACGTCGGGGGCATGAACGCGCGTCACCGATTGGCACCCTCGTCCCATGACCGTAAACAGCGTCTCGACGCCGTGAACGCCGTACCAGAACAAGTCGGGGTGCGTCGGTTCCAAATCGCACGGGCTGAACGCATCGCAGCCAAGCACCTCGCCCGCCGAGCCTGCGCGGGCGGCGAGCGTTTCGACGCCGAACCGCAATGACGATGCCGAAAACAGCGGCGTTTGGTAGTGAGCCGCCGCGTCGACAATCGCCACCGCGTCGGCAAGCGACGCGGCGAGCGGCTTGTCGATAAACGTCGGCTTGCCCGCTTTCAGGCAGGGGAGAGCCTGTTCGAGATGACGCCGGCCGTCGTTGGTCTCCAACAAGATCGCGTCGCTGACGGCGATCACCTCCTCGACGCTGCCGACGATCTCGACCCCCGCCTCCTTGACCTGCGCTGTGTAGGCCGGTATTCGGCTCACGCTCGACTCGATGTCACGACTGCCATGCGGAGTTGCGACCGTCACGCGGCAATCGCGAACCGCCTCTGGCGGGCGCTCGCCGTTGAGGACTTGCGTGAAGGCGATGACATGCGAGGTGTCCAGCCCGATGATCCCGACCCTCAGCGGCCGCTGGAGGGGCTCGCCCCCCTCCGCGCCGTGGATCGGCGAGCACGCCAACCCGGCGGTCAGGATCACGCCGAGCAGGACCGCCGGACGGAGACAGTTCGAGACGGATTGGCTCGAGGCCATGGGGAATCTCGCTCGGGACAAGCGGCTAACGCAAGCAGGAGTGCGTACACTGATGTAAGTGTATGCACAAATAGCCTAGCAGGCCATCGGCCCGTGTAAAGCTGCGCGCAGGCGATTTTTCGGAGAAGCTCGGCACACGCCCGGGGGGCCTTGCCCATGCCCGCGGTCAGACGACGCGCTGCGAGAACCGGCCCGACGAGGCCCGCTGGAGATGCTTGGCCATCTCGTCCTTGGCGCGGTTGGCGTCCCCCTCGGCCAACGCCGCGAGGATGGCCACATGCTCGTCGTACTCCGACATCAGCGTCGATCGACAGCCGTCGGACAACTGATAGGAGAGCCGCTTGTACCGCCAACACCGGCGGATCGACACCGCGATCGGCAGGTTGCCGCAATGCTCGGCAATCGACAAGTGGAGGGCGAAGTCGAAAAACTGAGCTGGTTCCACCCAGTCGTGAGCCTTGGTCGGTTTCGAATCCCGACTGAGGAGCCATAGGTCCTCGAGGACCTCTTGCGGCACGCGACCCGCCGCTCGCAGCGCCGCTTCGGGTTCGAGCAACTGCCGCAATTCGTGCACCTGGACCAACCACTCGGCCGCCCCGGCGGCGACGATCGCCTGATGGTTGTTTTGCTGCAGCAGGATCCCCTCGGACGCCAGCTTGGCGAGCGCTTTGGCCACGGGGGTGCGGCTCATCCCCAGTTCCGCCCCGATTTCCGTCGTTTTCAGTCGGGCGCCGGCCGGCAGCTCGCCGCTGACGATCTTCGCCAGCAGCGTGTCCCCGGCCGTGTCGGCCAACGACCGTTCCGCCCCGTCGTCTCCCTCGACGATGGGGCGTAACAGGGGGTATCGCTCCGGGCGAAAGAAACTGCTGCGGTTCTCGACAATCGCGCTCATGGGCCCAGCCAGCGGCTGCGGGGGAGATTTGTAATCCTGCATACAATCATAGCAGCCGTGCGCCGCACGTCGCAACGCGAGCGGCCGATTTTGCCCGCCCGGTCAGGCGAGCCATGCTATGCATAACTCCGACCCGACCTCTCGCGGCACGCCCGCCCCGAGGCAATCCGCCAGCAGCGCGTCGAAGCTCGCCGCCGCAAAGCCGATCGCAAGCAGTTCCTAACCTCAAGCGAGCGACTCTGCGCGCCTCGTCACCGACTATTCGAGTTGGCTCTGGGCGGGCGCTTGCGCGAGAACGGTCCCCAGTCAGCGAAACGGCTTGCCGTGGGGCGTCGGCTGCATCGCTGATGCCGCTGGAGAACGTCTTTGCGAGAAGCGGCGGGGCCCGGGGCTACTCAATGTGGAGCCGCTGTTGGATCTCTTCGAGGGGGACTCCCTTGGTCTCGGGCATTCTCAGAACGACCCAGACGAGTTGCCCGACCATACACAGGGCGTAGAACAGGAAGACGTGCGCCCCCGATTGTTCAGCGATCAGGGGAAACGACTGGCTAATCGCGGCGGCGAAGATCCAGTGGGTAAAACTGCCGAACGCTTGGCCGCGGGCTCGGACTCGGTTCGGGAAGATCTCGCCGATGAAGACCCAGATGACCGCCCCCTGTCCCACCGCATGGGACGCCAGGAACGCCAGCAAGCCGACGAGCACTGTTCGACTGCCGACGGACGTGAAGCCGTCCGGGGTCTGCTGCGTGTAAAACGCCCAGGCGACGGCTCCCAGGCTGAGGATGTAGCCGATCGAGCCGGCCAGCATCAGTTTGCGTCGGCCGTAGTGATCGATCAGTGCGAGGCCGAGGATCGTGAAGATCAGATTGACGATTCCCAGGCCGATCGAATTCATGAGCGCCGCGTTCGCGTCGGCATACCCGGCCGCCTTGAAGATGCGGGGAGCGTAGTAGAGGATCGCGTTGATGCCGCTGAGTTGATTGAACGCCGCGATGGCGAACGCCAGTCGGATCGGCTGGGAATACTTGGCCTGAAAGAACGGTTCGTCCAGTTCGTGATGCTCCAGATCGATCGAGCGGCGAATCGCCTGCACCTCCTGCTCGACCGATTCGTCAGCCGAGTCGACGCCCACCAGTCTCAAGACCTGCTCGGCTTCGGCGTCGCGCCGCTGGGCGACAAGCCAGCGCGGGCTGCGCGGAGTGATGAACAACAGGGCGAAGTACAACGCGGCGGGAATCGCCTCGACCCCGAACATCCAACGCCATTCGTGCTCTCCCAGATCCAGCTTGTGGATGGCGAAGTTGGAGACGTAGGCCATGAGAATGCCGAACACGATGTTGAACTGGGCGAGCGCCACGAGTCGTCCGCGCATTTTGGCGGGGGAAATCTCGGCGATGTACATCGGGCTCACCACCGACGCGCCGCCGACCCCCAGTCCGCCGATGAAGCGAAAGACGAACAGCGAGTACCAATCCCAGGCCAGCGCGCTGCCGATCGCCGAGATGAAGTACAAGATCGCCAGCCAAAACATCACGCCGCGGCGCCCGATGGAGTCGGCGGGCTTGCCGACGCAGATCGAGCCGACGACGGTCCCGATCAATGCACTGGCCATGAGAAAGCCGTGCCAGAACTGCGACCACCACGGCGAAAGCCCGGTCGCGGGGGCGAAGACGCTCGCGAGATGCTGCTCGGCGCCGGAGATGACGACGGTGTCGAAGCCAAAGAGGAACCCGCCCAGCGCGGAGACTGCGGCGCTCACGATGAGCGGTCTGCGGAGGGTCATCTGCTCACTCGTTTGTCGGAAAGTAAGGAGGAGGTGTGCCGCTGGATAGCCGCCCTGCAACGGCGTCCGGCTATCGGCTTGGGAACTTCAGCCGGTTGAGAAGAGCTGCGAGGTCACGGAAGCCACAGTAAAACGAGCGGGCGAGGCTCTGTCGAGGGCGCCTCGGCAGATCGGCGAAGCGGAGCCGATCAACGGGATCGGCGGCTGCCGCTTCGACTCGCTCGTTCTACCAAGCAGATTTCAAACGACTGAGTCGAAAATGCTTGATCCGAACATCTGCGCCGGCGGCGCTGATTGACTGCGGACGGTCGTCGCGACGCGGGGGAGAGTAGCCGGCGTAGAACTGTTGTCCGTCGAAGGCGTAGACCTCGACGGACAGGCGATCGACGAGCAAGCGAAGTCGAATCAAGCCGTCGCGCGGACGGAGGTCGTCGAAGGCGATCGTTTCGACCGGATGTCCTTGTTCCCCCGCAGCATTGTGGAGCAATCGGCCGGATTGGGCGTCGTACTCCAGCGACGTCCCCGCAATCTGGATCTGGAGCGTGCTTGTCTTGGCAGGTTCGAATTCGATGGCCAGATCGACAAGATCCAGCGGCTCTTCGTTCTTGAGGAGATTGCTCCCGCGGCAGAGCATGTGGTCCGTACGAACCAGCGAGTCGGCCGCAAGGGTTCGAATCTCCTCGATCGGCCACGCGTACAATCGCGGTTCGCCATCGACGGTACGCAGCGTCAACTCGCAAGGAAAGGACATCTGCTGGTTGAACGGTAACCTGTATTGAGCCGCCGAGTCGGGACCGCCGCGCATCCAGCCGATCTGCACGACGCGGCCGTCGGGGCTGTCATTAAACGTTTGCGCAGCATAGAAATTGCCGCCGCCGGCGATGAAGGGGCCGAATTGCGTACGAAACTCTCGCCCGTCGAACGTGCCGATCTCGTAGTCGAAACTGGCGTCGTAGAGAACGGCTAGGCGGCGTTTTTGGTCGCCGTCGACCGGCAAGAAGACAAGGTCCATGCATTCGAACGCCCAGTCGCGATACAGGTCGGAGGCGACCTTCCAGTTCACCAAGTCCTTCGAGACGAAGAACCGCACTTGGCCCGGGTTGACGCGAAGCCACAGCACCATCACCCACTGGCGGCTCGGTTCGTGCCAGAAGACCTTGGGATCGCGTTCCTCGGCGTCGAAGCCCTGATTGTCGACGATCGGTCGCCCGTCGTTCCAATAGGTCCACGAATCTCCCCCGTCGGTGCTGTATGCCATAGCCTGATAGAACCGCGGTCGTCCGGCAAAGGTGAAGAACGCACACAGCGTCTTCTGCTCGCCTCTCTGCATGCCCAGGCTGTTGTCGCGATCGACGACAGCGGCGCCCGAGTAGATCGTGCCCGGGCGCCGATCGACGCGGTAGGGCCGCAGGGCGTGGTCGTGCTGGGTCCAATGAACCATGTCCGAGCTCGTCGCGTGCCCCCATGTCATGTTGCCCCACGTCGTCGCCAGCGGGTTGTGCTGGAAAAACAGATGGTACTTGGCGCCGTCGAAGACCATTCCGTTCGGATCGTTGAGCCAA
This sequence comes from Pirellulales bacterium, assembly GCA_019636345.1. Taxonomy (NCBI): domain Bacteria; kingdom Pseudomonadati; phylum Planctomycetota; class Planctomycetia; order Pirellulales; species Pirellulales bacterium. The sequence continues at coordinate 116,868 of JAHBXQ010000012.1, forward strand.
TTACGGCAGGCGGTGAAGTGAAACTGCGGTCGCAGCGGTTCGTCGTAGGAGCGATCGACGCAGGCCGACGCGGGGATCGACTGGTCGAGGGAGAATTCGCCTGGGGAACCCGGCAACGGTTCGCTGAAGGCGCCGGCGGCGAGCAACCACGTCGACCCGATTGCGAAATGGATGAGCCGTTGCATGAGTCGTCGAGAGTATTGTGCGAGCATGGACAAGCCATCTGTACCGGGAGCAGTTGTCAATATCGTGCTGAGGTTCCGGTTGCGCCGCCCCAAGCAGAGTCAAGCGGTCCTTGTCATGTCGTCGACGATAAGAGTTGGCGGCGTGGATCGCAAGCAACGTCAACCGAACCGGCTTCAAAGCCGCCTCCAGGGTCACGGCAATGCGTCAAACGGCTCAATTACCATGAACCTGCGCTTGACCGGCAGACCTGCCGCGGGGAGCGACCGCCTTCTTCAGCGACGACCCGGACCGATTCGTCTGGCGCGCACTTGGCACGACCGCCGGGGCGAGATCGCAACTTTGGAATGACGCATTTGACGAGGATTCGGCGCATCCCCCTTGGGCTTGGGGCGCGTCGGAAGACTGATGTTCCAGGCGATTGGCTGCGGTGTTCCAGATTCGAGGGGCCGAGTTTCGTTCACCCGACGGCCAAGTACAGGAGCGCGCCGGCCGCCGTCGAGGCGGCGAGCGTGACGGCCATTCCTAGGCGAAAGCAGAAGGTCAGCGACAAGGCCAACGCCGCGACGCCGCAGGCGGCGAGATCGACCGACGACCAATCGGGCGTGAGCAGCCGCAGGCCCCCTCGGCGTTCGGTCGTCACGGTCGCGAACAGCGTGTGGAGCGAGAACCAGAGAGCGAGGTTCACGATGACGCCGACCACCGCGGCGGTGACGGCCGACAGGGCGGCCCCCAGGCGGCGATTGCCGCGCAGACGTTCAACGTACGGAGCTCCCAGGAAGATCCACAAGAAACACGGCACGAACGTCACCCAGGTCGTCAACAGCGAACCGAGGATGCCCGCCGCCATGGGACTCAAGGGGCCGGAGTCGCGATAGGCGCCCATGAAGCCGACGAACTGAACCACCTGAATGAGCGGCCCCGGGGTGGTCTCGGCCATGCCGAGGCCGTCAAGCATCTCGCCCGGTTCGAGCCAGCCGTAGCGGTCGACAGCTTGCTGCGCGATGTACGCCAGCACGGAGTAAGCTCCGCCAAACGTGACGACGGCCGCCTTGCTGAAGAAGAGCCCCTCCTGGACGTAGGTCGACTCTTTGCCGAGCGTACCGCGCAGCAGGACCAGCGGAGCGAACCACAGCGTCAGACCGATGACGAGGATCCTGAAACTTCGCTTCCAAGTCGGCCGAACGTCGTCGACCAGGGTGACAGCGAGCGATTCGTCGTGAGTCGTCGTCGCAAGGGCGCCGTGACGCGCAGCAACGAGAAACTTCTCCGGGAGGAGATGTCCCCCGACGAAACCGACGAGCGCAGCGGCAAGGATTAAGAGCGGGAACGGCATGTTGAAAAAGTAGATCGCCACGAAAGAAGCCGAGGCCAAGGCGATCATGGGGCCGTTCTTGAGCACCCGCTTGCTGATTCTAAGCACTGCTTCGAGCACGATCGCCAACACCGCCGGCTTGAGCCCGAAGAACAAAGCCTGGACGAGGTCGGTCTGCTGATACGCGGCGTAGACGACGCTGAGCGCCAGGATCGACAAGAACCCTGGGAGGATGAACAGGCCCCCGGCGACGAGCCCCCCTGGGGTGCGGTGCAACAACCAACCGACGTAGGTCGCCAATTGCTGGGCCTCGGGGCCGGGCAGCAGCATGCAGTAGTTCAGCACGTGCAGGAACCGCTCTTCGCTGATCCACTTCTTCTCCTCGACGAGGATCCGATGCATGACGGCGATTTGCCCCGCCGGGCCGCCGAAACTGAGCAGGGACACGCGGACCCACGTGCGCAGCGCATCGCCGAACGGAACGCCGCCGTCGCGGTCCGAGGGTCGCTCGGTTTCGCCATCGATGTCGTGCATTGGCGGTCGTCCGTTCTCGGTCGCTTCGTTCGGCCGGCCATCGAAGCAGTCGCTTCGTCGCCAGGATACGAAGGGGGGAGAACGAATAGTATTGCCGCGGAACGCCGGTTGGGAAGTCGCGGGAAGCCGAGCACAGGGCCGATCCGCTGTTCCAACGGACGTGCGGCATGACCTCGACAGTCCGCCGTCGTGGCCATGTTTTCCCGACACGTCTCCATGCCCACGCGGACGAGGGCATGCCATACCGGGGAATGCGGAGCGGCCCAGCAAACGAGCACCGCAGTTCTTGCCGCGGATGCGCGAGCGCGTGCGAGAATTGGAGTCGGCAAGCCGATTTTTCTGCGGCTACCGGGCCGCTGCCGGCGAGGCGGGTTCGCTGACGCGAACGCTTTCCGGGGGGCCAAGATAGCTGGCCGGCAGTTCGCCGCGGGCGACGACGAGCTTCTGCAACACGATTCCCGGATCGACCAGCCAGAATTTGAGGACATGCTCGCCGGCCTGCTCGAGCCGATGTTCTGTCGTCGTTTCGTTGACGTTCTCGGCGACCTGACGTTCCCAGGCTCGATTCGATGCGTCGGCGTGCATGTTGACGAGTTGCGGCGGTTGGTCGTCGAACGAGACCGCGTACTGCAGACCTCCGGCGGCGGCGAAATCCTGCGTCGGCGCCGCGAGCGCCCGAACGGCGACCGAGCCTGGCTGGGCGAGCAGCACGCGGTACTCCAGTCGCGGAGAATCCTCCGCCAGCGATTGTCGCGGGATATCGGGGGGCATGATCGTGACGCCCGACAGCGTTCTGCCCAGGTCGGGGATCACATGCCAGCGAACGTTCGGACCGTCGACGCGTCGCGACGCGTGCTCGGCCTCGATCGATACGTACCCGGCGGCCTCGACGTGGCCTTGGAACGTCGGCGGGACATCCGCCCGCACGACCGGAACGCGGATTTCGACGCTTTCGTCGGCCGGACCGCGGACGGTCAGGAGCGCTTCGCTCGTCCCAGGGGGAATCTGGCGCCAGTCCGCGGCGACCGCGATGCGCTGCGTTCCGGCGGTCGCCCCCCGCGCAGGCAAAACGCGGAGCCAAGGATCGCGGCATATGACGGCGAACTCGACGGGCTCGGTTCCGCGGGCAAAGACCTCGATCCATCGCTCGCCGGGACCGTACTCGTTGAGTTCGGGCAACGTCGCCGGCGCTGCGGCGGGCCACGCGCTTCGGGAGCCTTCGATCGCCACGCCCCAGCTTGTCCCGGACGGGACGTCGACGGTCCTCGTTGCGGGAGGCTCGTTGCGCGGGGGTTCCTGCCAGGACGTGTATCCGATGTGCGTTTGGTCCATCATGTGCCGCCACTTGCCGCCGGCCGTCTCCTCGTTGTACCGGCGCGAGATCGCGGCGTCTCGCTCGAACAATTCGGCGACTCGCGCGGCGAGATCGTTCGTTTCGCGCCGCCGGTGCTCGGCGTAAAGGCGATTCTTGCCCGCGACGACGTACAGTTCATTGAGGTTCGCGGAGGCCTCCACGGGGTGAAGCACCAGTTGGAAGAACGCATCACGGGCGTCGACCGGCAATTCACCCTCGATCCGCCGGGCCGAGGTCGCCAGCGCGGCGTACTCGGCGACTCGGGCGTCGGCCTCGTCGAAGTCGACCAAGCTGTAGGTGTCGGGGCTCAGCAATTCCGGCTTCCGCCGCGCGTTGAACTTGGCGTACTTGGCGAGCAAGTCGGCGATCGCCGCGGCGTGCGACTCGCCGAACTGCCGGGCGGCCCAGCGCCGGCCGTATTCGCTCAGTCTGTCGCTCGGCCACGCCTCGGGATTCCAGGCGTAGTCCAGGAAGAACTCAATGGGGAACTCCATCGGCTTAATGTCGCCGACGTTGACGACCCACAACCGATCGGCTCCGTAGCGTCGCGCCAAGTGCATTTGTTCCCAAATCCGCGGCAACGGGTTGGTGTTGATCCACTTGTAATTGCGCGGCCCGCCGACGTAGTCGAAATGATAGTAGACGCCATACCCCCCGGGGCGCGGGGGTGCGCCGAGCGCCGGCAATTTGCGGATGTTGCCCCAGTTGTCGTCGCACAACAGGAGCAATACGTCGTCAGGGACGCGCATCCCGCGGTCGTAGTACTCCTGCACTTCTTTGTACAGAGCCCAGCACTGCGGCGTTTCGGTCGGGTCGCGACCGGTGATCTGGGCGATGATCGCCCGCTGATCCGCGACGATCCGTTCCAGCAAAGCGATATTGGTTTGCTCCGTCATCGGTTCGTCGCCGTCGCCGCGCATGCCGATCGTGACGATGCTCTCGAACTCGCCCCGACGACGGAGACCCTCGGCCCAGAATTCGCGCAACGTTTCGGCGTTCTTCTCGTAGTTCCAGGGTCCCTGACCGTAGCGTTGCCACTCGACGTGAGCGCGCATCATCGGTTCGTGGTGCGACGTGCCGAGCACGACGCCGTATTCGTCGGCCAGACGGGCGCTCTCAGGGTCGTCGTCGAACAGCGAGCGTCCCCACATGGCGGGCCACAGATAGTTGCCGCGCAAGCGGAGAATCAACTCGAACACTTTGTCGTAGAACCGGCTGTTGCAGGCGCCAAAAGTCGCGTGGGCCCAGCCGGACAGCGCGGGCGCTTCGTCGTTGATGAAGATCCCGCGAAACTCGACCGCGGGCTCTCCGACCGTACGTCTTTCGGGAGGGACGTGCATGTCCGGGCTCCGTGGCGTCGGCACGTCGGCCCACCACGCCCAGGGCGAAACGCCGCTGCGGTCTGCGAGGTCGTACAGGCCGTAGATCGTTCCGCGCTTGTCGCTGCCGACGATCACCAGCGCTTGCGTCATGCCTGGGAGGGGAGCGTCGACGATCGTCGCGACGAACTTCTCGCGTCGGCCGCGCAGATCGGACGGGTCGAACTTGCCAGCGGCGACCAGCCGCTCCACAAGCGAGCTCTTGCCGAGCGTGCCAGCCAGAACGGCTCGCGCCGGAAGGGCGGTTTGCGAGTCGACGACCCGCAGCACCGGCGGAGCGGAACCCGCGACGCGCTCCAGATCGGCCCGCACATGCTCGGCGACGCGGAGCACCCCCGGGTATTCGTCCGCCGCTACAAGCAGGGGCGCCGCCTGCCCGGCGACGGCGAGCGGGAAGCGGTGCTCGCCGGGCGTCTCGGTGAACGGCGCCGGCTCGTTCGGATCGATCGCCGCGCAAGCTTGGCGCTCCGGCGAGAGCGCGCACAACACAGCGAAGGCCGCGGGCACGTACGCCCAGCCTGCAGAAAACCTGCGACGTCCCGTTGCCGAGCGTCGCGGGGGCTGGGGACGACGACGGGACGCGAATTCGGCGGTCTTCTCCATGACTCTTCTCCGCAAGCTTGAAGCCGAACATCGGCGCGGCCCGGGCATGCGTCGACCGGACCGTTCACTGGCAATAGAACATGGCGACGGGCCCGATTTGCGAGCCTGCCGCCCCTACCCCGAACAACTGATTTGGGCGCCCTTTCGCCGACTTGCGACGAAGGGCGAAGGCCGCGATCCCCAGCAGCACGAGGACCGCCGCGCCCGGTTCCGGCACTCTCGCGATACAAGCTGAGATGAACACGCCGAGGGCAGGCGCCCATGCCGCGGCGGCGGGACGTGCTCGAGGCGCAACTCAAAGCGACAACCAAGCCGCCGGAGCGCAGCCTGCGACGCCTCTTGGCCATCGGCCAGGCGAGAGCTCGTTCATC
>JAHBXQ010000013.1 GCA_019636345.1 Pirellulales bacterium
GCGCCGGGAAGCGGCTGCGTCGGCCGCCTGCAAAACGGAACACAGAGAAAGGCTAGCGGGGGCCAGGGGGGCGGCGATGAGCCCCCCGGTCTGCGTGAACGCCCAACAAACTCCCCCCGGCGACAGCCGCTCCGCAAATCGTCGGAGCTGAACCGTCAATTCAACCTTTCAACCCGCTAACGTCCGAAGGCCGGAATTCCAGTTCACGCTGAACCAGGACATCCCTGAAGTGGACCCCGATCGTTGGACAGATTCTGGGTGTGAGTGGCATTTGAAAAGTGCAGCGCGTCGGGCGCTGTACGATGCCAATTCCACTCACAACGTGAGCGCACGGTGAACTGCATCTTGACGGTCGCGGTAGGTTGGAGGCGTTGAGTCCTTCTTCCTAGGGAGGCCGCAAGATGGCGATCAAGAATCGTTCGGCGGAGCGGGAATCGTATTGGCGGCTGGCGTTGGAGGAGTTCGGCGCCAGCGGTCTGTCGGTGCGGGCCTTTTGCGTTCGGGAAGGCTTGGCGGAAGCGTCGTTCTACGCCTGGCGGCGCACCCTCCGGAAGCGGGGCGTCGACAGGCCGAGCTCAGGGGGGCCGCGGGGAGCGGAGCTGGTTCCCGTGGAGGTGATCGAGGCGAACGACCGGGGCGACGAGGAGGGCTCGGCTCCATGTCTCATGGAGGTCGCGACGCCCGGCGGGTTCACGCTCCGGTTTCCGGCGGACGTCCCGCCGCGGCAATTGGCCGCGGCGCTCGCGGCGATTGTCGGAGACGCCGCATGCTGAATCTGGCGGCCGGTACGCGGATTTTCGTCGCCCGGGGCGCAACCGACATGCGGAAGGGCTTCGACGGCCTCCAGGGCCTGATCACGAGCGCGCTCGCGCAAGACCCGCTCTCCGGTCACCTGTTCCTGTTCGTCAATCGCCGTCGCGACAAGCTGAAGATCCTGTACTGGGACGGGGACGGCTTGGCGATCTGGTACAAGCGGCTCGAACAAGGGACGTTTCAAGTGCCGACGCTCGCCGACGACCGGCCGTCGGTCGAGATGCGCAGCGACGAGCTCACGATGCTGCTGCGGGGCGTCGATCTGGCCAGCGTCCGGCGGCGCAAGCGCTATTCGCTCACGGGGTGAGCAACCGCCGTTGCGTTCTTGATCTGGCGAGCTATAACGATCGCCATGAACGCTGCGCAGCTGCAACGTGAAAACGCCCGCTTGACAGAGCAGCTCGCGCGATCGACCAGCCGACTTCAAGAAGTCGCAGCGCAACACGCGGCGACCGCCGAGCAGTTCGCTGCGCAACTCGCCGCGAGAGATCGGCAGGTCGCCGCGCTGGAGCATCAACTCAAGCTGCTGTTGGTGCGGATTCGCGGCTCGCGGCAGGAACGGATCGACCCCGCTCAGCTCTTGCTTTTTTCCCGCGAAGAGCTGCAGGAGATCGCCGCCCAGCTCGACCAGCCGGCCGAGCAGTTTGTGGAAGACGACGCGGCTGCGTCCCGGCGTCGCAAGACGTCGCCGGGACGCGTCGGCCCGCTGCCTGCGCATCTTCCGCGGGAGATTGTCCGGCACGAACTGAGCCCGACGGAGCGAACCTGCCCCGGCTGCGGCGAACAGCGGCAAGTGATCGGAGTCGAGACGAGCGAGCAGCTGGAACTCGTCCCGGCCCGCCTCAAGGCGATCCAGCACGACCGGGTGAAGTACGCGTGTCGCCGCTGCGAAGGACACGTCGCGATCGCCGCCAAGCCCCCCCAGCCGATTGACAAGGGCCTGCCGGCCCCCGGCCTCTGCGCCCACACGGTCCTCAGCAAGTTCGGCGACCACCAGCCGCTCTACCGGCAGGAAGACGTTCATTCGCGGCTCGGCAAGACGATCCGCCGGACCACGCTCTGCGGCTGGCAGGCGGCGCTGGCCGAGTTGGCGCAGCCGCTGGCGCTGCGGATGAAGCAACTGGTCCTTCAGTCGCAGGTCATTCACACCGACGACACGTCGGTGAAGATGCTCCAGCCGGGCCGCGGGATCACGAAGACCTGCAAGTTCTGGCCGTACCTGGGGGACTGGCTCCATCCGTACGCGGCGTACGATTTTACCCAAACCCGCGAGCGGGACGGCCCGCGGACGTTTTTGGCGGGGTTTCGGGGCTACCTGCAAGCGGACGCTTATGCGGGCTACGATTGCCTCTACGCCGGCGAGGGGGTGAAAGAAGTCGCTTGCTGGGTCCATGCGCGGCGGTACTGGCATCAGGCCCTCGACAACGATCCGCTGCGGGCGAACGTCGCGCTGGGGTTCATCGCCCGGTTGTCGCAGATCGAAAAGCAGTTGCGCAGGGCGTACCCCGAGCAGAACCGGCAGGGCGCGCGGGACTTCGCGGCAGTGAAAGCGGGCCGACAGGCGCACGCGGCGCCGATCCTTCAGGAGTTCAGAGCGTGGCTCGATCGCGAGGACGCCGGGGGACGACTTCTGCCCAAGAGCCCGATCCGCGCGGCGTTCACCTACGCGCTCAATCAATGGGACGCGCTGACGCGCTGCGTCGACGAGGGGTATCTGTCGTTCGACAATAACCTGGCCGAGAGACTGGTGAAAATCCCGGCGATCGGGCGGAAGAACTTTCTCTTCGTCGGCAGCCAGCGCGGCGGGCAAGGCGCGGCGACGCTGTACTCGCTCGTGAGCAGCGCGAAGGCCAACGGCGCGGAGCCGTTCGCCTGGCTGCGAGACGTGTTCGCGCAGCTGCCGTCTCGTCGCAGCGGCGAGGCGTTCGCGCAGTCCGCCGCGGGCGCGCCGGTGACCAGCGACGAGTTGGACGACCTGCTGCCCGACCGGTGGCTGCAGGCGAACCCCCAATCCGTCTGGACGATTGACGACATCCGCCGCCAGGAGCGCCGGCGCTATGAGTGACTTGACCGAGAAGATGCAACTCTTGCCGGAAGAGCGCGCGTTGATCTTGAAGCACGGCCATCCGTTCGAGCGGCTGGAGAAGGCGCTCCGCCGGTGGGCGCAGAGTCCGGAGGTCAAGCGGATCTCGATGAGCCGGCGGGAGCTTGAGATGCTGATCGGCGAGTTGTCGCGCTCCTTCAACCACGGCGAACTGGGGGCCGACGAAGAGGCCGTGCTAGCCCTTTGCGATCGCCTGGAGGACGCCGAACGAACGGGCGACGGCGACCTGGACCCGCTCGCCTGGTAGACCATCTCACGTTCGGTGCACACCCAATCGCGACGGCGCAGGATTCCGGTGTAGTTCACCGAACGCTCACCTCACAACTACGGGGAGTTCTCCCCCGTCATGGACAGCGAGGATACAAGAACCGCGAAGTTGACATGTCTTTTATCCGCAATTTGACTTGCTCACCTGTCCCGCATAAACTCGGACCTGACTCTTCTCTTGCGATTTCCGCAGCTGCTCTCTTGTCGGATTCTCGTCATGATGACGTCGCGTGAACGCGTACTGGCGGCCTTGCGCCATGAGGAGCCCGATCGCGTGCCGATCGATCTGGGGTCGCACGCCTCCAGCACGATCGCCGTGCTGGCGTACATGAAACTCCGCGCCCGACTGGGCTTGGCCCAGAACGAACTCCCCCGGATGTATAACACCTGGGGACAGTATTGCGACGTCCAGGACCCGATCCTCGACCGCCTGGGTTGCGACGTCGTGCCGCTCCATCGGTCAGTGTCGTCGTTCTCGATCCATAACGACGGGGCCTGGAAGGAATGGACCCTCGTCGACGGCGGCAAATGCCTCGTCCCCCATGACTTTTGCCCTACACGGAACGACGACGGCGATTGGGAGTGGTACGAAGACGGTCGGATGATCGCCCGGATGCCGGCCGAGGGGCTTCATGGCTTCACGCTGTTCTGGGCCCCGATGCAGGGGGAGCCTACGCGTGAGAAGATCGACGCCCTGCTGGCCAGCGAGAACAACAACTTCATCAGCCGAATCAAGACTTCGGACCGCGAGATCAAGTTCCTCGAAGCGGAAGCGAATCGTCTCCGCGCAGCAGGCAACACCCGCGCCGTGCTGTTCCAGCACGGTGGAACGATCCTCGAGAACTCGCAGGGGATTTTCGGCTGGGACGAGATCTTCGTCCGCTGCCTGACCGATCCCGAACTGGTCCACTACTTCCACGGCGTGCTGACGGAACTGCACCTCGACACGTTGCGTCGGACGCTCGACGCGGCAGGGGACGTGATCGACGTCATCCAGTTCGGCGACGATCTGGGGATGCAGGGGGCGCCGCTGTTGGATCCCGAAATGTACCGCGAAGTGTTCCTCCCGTACCACCGGCGGATGTTCACGTTCGTCCGGGAAAACTACCCTCATATTTTCGTGATGCTCCACTGCGACGGGGCGGTATACGAGCTCCTTCCTGATCTAATCGACGCGGGAATGCAGGTGTTCAACCCGCTGCAGACCGACTGCGCGGGGATGGACCCGGCGAAGATCAAAAGGGAGTTCGGCAAACAGATCTCGTTCTGGGGAGGCGGGTGCGACACGCACGCCACGCTGGCTTTCGGCACGCCCTCGCAGATTCGCGAGGATGTCCGCCGCCGAATGCAAATCCTCGCCCCCGGCGGCGGTTTCGTGTTCAACCAGATTCACAACGTCCTGGGGGACATCAGCCCCGAGAACGTGCTGGCGATGATTGACGCGGCCCACGAATTCGGACGTTACCCCATCGTGCCAGAAGCCCCGCTCGATGAATTGGAAGCCAAGTACGCCGGTTACTGGACGGAACCGTTCAAGTCCCTCAAGCAGGAAGGCGTGGCCTGAGAGGTTCCGCGCAGCGGCGCCGATCGTGCGATCCTCGCCCGTCGCCGCGCGCCGACGCTTTGCTAGCCCGCGGTTCCATTGGAGTCACCTCGTCATGTCCACCACCGGCGTCGACGTCAGTCGCGATTTCATCGCCGAGGTGCTTCTGCCGCGGCTCGCGGACTCACTCTCCGGCGAGGTCGATCGGCTCGCCGTGGCGATTGTCGGCACGGGGTCGGACGTCATCGGACTGGACGATGAAATCAGCCAAGACCATCACTGGGGACCGCGGGCGAACGTCATGTACTCCCGTGCGGACGCCGCGCGGTTGGGTCCCGCGGTCCGACAGGTCCTCGCCGAGCGAATCCCCCGTCATTACGCCGGGTACGAAGTCCATGTCGGGATCGGCAACTTGACGGGTGTCTGCTGTGCGGCGATCGAGGATTTCTTCGCCCGGTTCCTGGGGACCGATCGGCTCCCCGAGCGCGATCTCGACTGGCTGGCGTACTGCGAGGTCGATCTGTTCCACGTCACGGCCGGCGAGATCGTTCACGACGGCCTCGGCGAACTGACTCGCCGTCGCGAGGCGCTTGCTTACTACCCGGACGACGTCTGGAAGAAACGGATCGCCGACTGGTGCATGTACGTCACGGGGCGCGACGCGCCGTACAACTTGTACCGCGTCTCGAAGCGGGGAGACGAACTGACCTGCTCGATCTACTTCGGACTGTGTTTGAAACGACTCATGGAGCTCTGTTTCGCGTTGAATCGCCGATACGCCCCGTATACGAAGTGGCTCAATCGCACGTTCCGCGTGCTGCCGGAGTGCGCCGACGAGTTGGCGGGGTTCATCGACGAGGCCGTGGTTGCGTCGACGTGGCGCAAGCGGGTCGACCTGCTGATCGAAGCGAACTACGTGATCGCCGACGCGCTGGGCGAGATGGGACTCGCCGATCGGCCGAACCGGCGAGAGTTCGACGAGGGGCTCACCGATCTGACGCTCTACGATTCCGCGGCGCAAATCTATCGCACGCTGCCGCCGGAGTTGTTCGCTCCCAGCTTCAATCAGATCGAGCTGTGGGAGAAAATGGCCCGCGAGGTGCTCTTTGACGCCAACGACTATCTGCGGAACTGCCGTGACTAATCCGGTCGCCCTCGCCCAGCAGGCGCTTGCCGCCGGTCGTCCTGCGGAGGCCGATCGGCTGGCGTCGGACCTCGAGACGGCCGCGTTCGAGCGACGCGACGGCCGGGCGCTGAGGGAGGTCTGGCCGATCTTGGCACAGGCGCGCCGCGAGCGCCGGGTCCGAGCGGCGGCGGGGCGGATCGACCTTCACACCCACACGACGGCCTCCGACGGCGAATTCACCGTCGAGCAGTCGCTGTGCGACCATTTCGTCCGTGGGCAGATCCTCGTCAACGATCACAACATTATCGATTCGCTCGCCCCGGCCCGGCGGATGGTGCGGGAGCGCGACCTGGAACTCGACGTGTTCCTCGGCATCGAGGCGATCTGCACGCACCAGCGGCGGGCGTTCGAGTTCCAAGCGATCGCGCCGACGTTGTCCGACCAGTTCGTCTCGCTGTGCGCGGAGCACCGCCGCAACTGGAACCGGGCCTGCGAGCTGTTCGTCGCCGACTTGGTCGCTCGCGACGATCTGTTCGTCGACCCGCTGTGGCGGTTGATCGCCGCAGATCACGAAGTCGGCGGCAGCTTCGCCCCGGTCCTCGAACGATATGAGCAGATGCGCGCGCTGATCGGCGCTGACGCCGACGCGTACGAAACATATCTCCGCTGCAATCAAACGTTCGACATGGGCAACCTGTGGCGGCGCTGGCGACTCGCCCGCGACGGCGATCCGCCGATGCTCAGTCACCGCTTCTTCGGCTCGATGCGGTGCTACGCAATGAATGCCTACCGCGACGAGCTGGGGGACTGGTTCGACTACGAACGGCTCGCCGACCGGTTTCACGCCGCGGGGTGCTTCGTGAGCCACAATCATCCCAACTACTGGGACGAGGACTTCATCGGCGAGTTGTCGTACGAACTGCAGGAAGCGTGGATCCGCGACTGGGCCGCCTGCGGGGTCATCGACGGGCTGGAGGTTTGGAGCCCGCCGTTCGCATCAAAACGGGTGCCGCACTATTGGGAACGAGTTTGCCGCGAGCTGGCCCTCGTGCCGCTCGCCGGGACCGACTGTCACAGCGGGCGCGAGGAGCAACTTGGCGGCCACGTCGACAATCACCCAGAGATTCCGCCGCTGATTTACGCCAAGCTCGCCGCCCCGGCGATCGATCGAGCTCGGTGCGAAAGGTGCGGCTGGCCGGCATACGCCGCGTGGCGACAGGTGCTGGCGATCGACTACGCCAATGACGAGGCGCTCGAGTGCTGCGGCGAAGTCGCCCGCGGGTTGGAGCGCTGACGAATCGAAATCCGGCGCGCCGCGAACGAGGCGAAGGAGCGTTGCTTTTGCTCCGAGTTCGTTTCAGGAAGTCTGCAAACCAGCGAGTGATACGCGGATTCGGCGCCCGACCCAGGCAGAGCAGATTCAGAATGATCGGGCATGTGCGTCCTGCGCGGACTCGGATGGAAAGCGTCCACGTCGAACGGGAGAGACGACGATGATCCGAACGGCGACTCGCAATCGGACCTTGTACAGGGTCGCGGCCATCACTTTGTGGCTCGCGCCCGCGCAGGCTGCTGCCCACAATTTGCCAATCAGCCGGCTGACGTTGGTCGCGGACGACGACTATCTCCACGCCGAGATCGTGCTGAATGCCGAGGAGTTGACATTTCTCGTCGCGTGGGACGAGGACCGCGACGGGCGCCTTGCGCCCGCCGAACTTGCCGCTCACGGCGACGCGGCCGCGGCGAGCGTCTTCGGCCGGCTGCGGTTGAAAGCGTCGGGCCGAACTGCGGTTCCCCAATCGTGCGGCCTCGTCCCGGGGGGAGACGGCCACCACTTGGTCTTCCGCGCCCACTACGCCGGGGACTTCACGCGAGCGCCGCTGATCGTCGAGTCGCGATTGACGACGCTCACGCGCGGGGCTCACTCGACGCAGGTCGTCTTCCAAGCCCCAGGGATGCGCGAGACGGCGGTGCTTGACGCGCGATCCGTCCGGGCGACGTTCAACGCGGCGGTCGCCGCTTCCGAACAAACCGCAGTCGCATCCGCGGCACTGATCAGCGAACGCACTGGCCCGTTGTGGCGGCGCATCGGCGGCGCTTGGTGGATCATCGCCGCGATCGGCGGCTTTCTCCTCATCGGACGCACTCAACACCGGCGTCATGCATCATGAACGAATCGACAAGAATGTCATCTATGCGCTATTGGGCGTCGGGATTGTTGGTGATCGCCATGCTAAGCGTCGGTCGCGCAGCAGCGCGTGACGCGGCCGCGCCGCTGTGGACGATTGGCAAGCAGGACGGGTCGAGCATCGAGTTCGCCCCTGGGGCCCGGGGAGAACTGACGTTTGTCGTCGGAACCAACGTCGTCAGCCGTGACTTTGCCGGCCATCACGACGGCACGATCGACGCCGCGGGCGCCAAGGTCCCGGAAAAGCCGTACGCGATCGAGTTCGAGTTGCCGTCGGAACCGATCGAAGACGCCCGACTCGTGCTCGATTTGATCTTCACCTACGGGGCGCCTCAGGAGTTGATGGTCTCGGTCAACGGCGCGCGAGGCGTGTTCCCGATCCTGCCGGCGGCTAAGCAGGACGTCGACAGTTTTCAAGGCAACATGGCGCTCTTGTCGGGACAACGGCTCGTGGCGCCGATCCCCCGCAGGCTGCTCCGCCGGGGGAAAAACGTGATCGCGCTCGCCCCGCAAGGCGTGGGGGCTCTCGATTACGACGCGATCGCTTTCCACGCGAGCCCCGACGCCGATCCGCTCACCGCGCCGCGACTCGATCCGACCCAATGCTTTGTGGACTTCGAGGGACGACTCCGCGAACTCCGCACTTTGCTCGTCCCGTTCAGCGAGTCGTTCGCCGCCGGCAAAGCGATGATCCGCCTCGGCGGCGAGACGGTGGACGTCTTGCTGACGGCCGAGGGGCTCGATTTCGGCGTGGCGAGCGTCCGCACGCCGGTCCCCGCGCTCGACTCTCCGTCCGTAGTCGAGATCACGACGACGCTCGACGGCTCTCGACAAGTCGTCCGCCACGACTTCGTCCCGGCCAAGCGGTGGAAGATATACGTTTGTCCCAAAGTTCACAACGACGTCGGTTTCACCGATTGGCAGCCTCACGTCAACGAACTCGACACTCGCAACACCGATGTCGTGCTGTCGATTCTGCGCAAGCATCCCTTCTACAAGTTCAACTTCGAGACTTCCTGGCTGGTGGACAACTACCTTGACTGTCGCCCCGAAGAGTACGGGCAGGAGCTGATCGATCGATGTCGCGAGGAACGCGCGGCGGTGAACGCGTTTTATCTCAACCTGCTCACCGGGATCTGCACGGGAGAGGAGCTGTATCGATCGATGTACTTTGCGCACGACCTGCATCGTCGGCATGGAACGGGATTTAAGATCGCCTGCCTGACTGACGCCCCCTCTCACACCTGGTTCTTGCCGACGCTGCTGACCGACGTGGGGATCGCCGCGTTCGCCAATGGCAGTAACCAAGCTCGGGCGCCGATCCTGGTCTTGAGCGATCTGAACGAGGAATCTCCGTTTTATTGGGAAGGGATGAACGGCGAGCGCGTGCTGATGTGGTACGCCCGCAGCTACGCCCAGCTCAAGATGCTGACCGCCCAGGGATACATCTCGCCGCGAGAAGGATACGACTACTTCCGCGCCGCCGTCCCGCAGTTTCTGGCCCGGTACGTGCAGCCGCAGTACGTCCCCGACGCAGTCATGGTTTACGGCGCGTACGTCGATAACGCGGCGATCCCGGAGACGGGCGAGGCGGAGTACATCGCCCAGTGGAACAGCGAGTTCGCCTACCCCCGGCTGATCGTCGCGACCGACGCCGATTACTTCGAGTCCGTCGCTGCGCAAGCCGGCGACCGGCTGCCGGTTCACCGCGGCGACGCGGGGGCGTATTGGGAAGACGGCATCGCCTCGACCGCCGCCGCGACCGCCTGCAATCGGCACACTCAGCAGTTGCTGCCGGTGGCGGAGACGAGCGCGAGCTTCGCGACGATGCTCGAGCCGCGGTTCCGCTATCCAGCCGAGGATTTCCGGGCCGCGTGGAAGAACGTGCTGTTTTACGACGAGCATACCTGGGGCGCATACAACAGCATCAGCCAGCCCGATCGCCTCGGCGCTCGGCAGCAATGGGAGATCAAGGAGAGCTACGCCCGGCGCGCGAACCTCGAAGCCCGGACGCTCAACGCCCGCGCGCTCAATCGACTGTGCCAGCAGATGCGGGTCGATCAGAACACGATATTTGCGATCAATTGGCAGAATCGCGTGCGGACCGCCCCGCTGGAAGTCGATCTCGACGACGCGGCCGAGTTGATCGATCTGGAGACACGCGAGCCGATCCCCCTGGAGGTGCTCCATCGCCAGGATGGCTACAAGCTGGTTCGCTTCCTGGCCACGAACGTTCCCGCGTTCGGCTACCGCGGATACGAAGTGCGGGCGCCCTTCCCCGACCCGAACTCCGATCCGACGGCGCCGCAACTTTCGCCCCCCGACGCAGATAACCCAGACGCCCCCTCGCTCGCCTGGACGCTAAAAGGAAAGCACTATCGCTTGGTCGTCGACTCGCGTACCGGCGCGCTGGCGAGCCTCGTCGACAAAGCGACCGGGCGCGAATTGGTCGAGCAAGGGGGCCCCTACGGCCTCAACCAGTACGTGTACGTCTCCGGCGGAGCCGATTCGCTCGTGCTCGATCTGAAATTTGGGTCGGCCCCCGCGAAGCTTTCCCTCGAATCCCCGACGAAGGCGCGCATCGTCGAGAACGTAGCCGGGCCGTTCGGGCAGCGGATCGTTGTCGAGACTGCTGCGAAGAACACTCCGCGACTGCGGTCAGAGTACCGACTCTACGATGACCTCCGACGAGTCGATGTCGTCAACACGCTTACGAAGACTGAAACCCGCGACAAGGAGGCCGTGTACTTCGCCTTTCCCTTCGCCGCCGAGAAGCCGGCGTTTTCATACCAAATTCAAAACGGTTGGGTCCGCCCCGACCTGGATCAACTCCCCGGGGCCTGTCGCGAGTGGTTCGCCACGCAAAACTTGGTGCAAGTCAGCGATGGCCCAGCCACGGTCGCGCTGGCGTGCCGCGAGGCGCCGCTGTTCACGCTGGCCGACGTCAATCGCGGCAACTGGCCGACGCATTTGGGACCGACCAACGGCCGGGTCTTCTCCTACGTGATGAACAACTACTGGTTCACGAATTATCGGGCCATGCAGGGGGGCGAATTCACCTTCCGCTACAGCATGACCAGCGGCAATTCCCTCTCGCGCGAACGGTTGGCCGAGTTCGACGCCGAGACGCGCACGCCAGTCCTTGCTTACCCCTATCTCTCGTCCTTCTCAGCGAGCGTCGCACAAACTGACCGGCCGATGAGCCCCGCGTCGGGGTCATTCCTGTCGCTCGACGACCCCAATCTGCAACTTGTGGGGATCAAGGCCGCCGAGGATGGCGACGGCTACGTCGTGCGGTTGCTGGAGACCGGCGGACAATCAGGCGAAGCGACTCTCGAGTCGCCGCTCGTGCAGCTGACGAGCGTCCACCTTTGCAACGGCGTCGAGGTCGATCAGCGTCGACTCGCATCGACCCCGAGCGGGGCGACACTCCCTTATTTGCCTAATCGGTTCGTCACAATTCGTTTGCGAGTCGGGACGGTCTGCGAGTAACGGCTTACGCTTCCCGCTGCGGCAGGCGGTCGTACCAGGTCGACCGTAGCACGACCACGGCGACCGCCGCCACCGCGAACCACGCCAACGCGTGGCCGTGCCAATGTCCCACGAGATACATCGGCGAGATGTACGCCGCAAAGATCGCAAATGCCGACAACGTCAGGTTGAGCGCGCCAAGCCGCGGACTCTCGGCTGGGTCAGCCAGTTCCACAGGGGAAAGTCGGGATCGCTCGCGAATCGGCCCCCACCAGCCGAACGGACGGATGTTGCGGTAGAACTCGACTAGAATCGCCTCGTCGGTCGGTTTGGCGAGCAGCGCCCCCGCAATCGAAGCGACGAGCGACACCGCGCACAGGGTCGGAAACGTAAGGTGGATCGGCTGCTCGATCTGCATGAGCGACATTGCCAACAGCGGCAACGCGCCCGCGAGCCCCGCCAAGGTGCCGGCCGTATAGCCGACGCCGTTGAACCGCCACCAATACCAGCGCAGCACGTTGGGAATTACGAACGCGGCGCCCAAGGCCATCATAATCCAGTCCCACACTTGCCGGATCGAGGTCGAGCACAGCCCGATCAAGGTTCCCGTGGCGACGATCGCCAGCGTGGCGACGTAGCTGACGCGCACCAGACTCCGCTCGTCGGCGTCGGGCCGGACAAACGGCTGCCATAGGTCGCGTACCACATACGACGCCCCGGCGTTGACCGTCGCGGCAAACGTCGACATAAACGCCGCCAACAGACCCGCGAGGACCAACCCCAACACCCCGGGGCCGAGGTACTGGTTGAGAATTCGCGGCATGACTAGTTCGGCGTCGAGTTGGCCGCTGGCGTTCACCATGGGAATGTCGCCGGTCATCGCCAACAGGGCGATCCCCATGACCATGGCCCATCGCACCACCAGAAACGCACTCCACGCGGCCCCCACCTTCGACGCGTCGCGCGGATCGCGCGCCGACAGGAACATTTGGAAGTCGAACATCTGCCCGGGGCCGCCGAAGTTCAGCAACAGCCCCTTCACGACCCACACGATCGCCAGCGCCCCGAACAGTTCGTAACCCTGGTAATCGACTGGCAGATCGGCCGCATGCTCCAGCCGCCAGCTTGGCCAGAGCGCGGTGAACGACTCGCCGTCGACCGGCGCCACGGCGGCCAGCTTCTCGGGGGTGAGATTCACGTAGGCGATCGTCGCGATCAGCACGCTGGCTACCGTCAGGATCGTCGTCTGGATGACGTTGGTGACGACGACTGCCTCGAGCCCTCCCAGCAGCGTGTAGATCGCCGTGATCGCAAAGACCACGAGCGCGCACACCCGCTCGTCGGTCGTCTGATCGAACGGCAAGTCGATATACACAGTGCAGAACTTGCCGATCCCCGAGAAGGCGTACCCGGTGAGCCCCGTCAGGGTGACGACCGCCATTAGGGCGTAAGCCAGCCGGGCCGCCTGGCCGTCGGCGCGGTCGCCGAAGCGGGTGATCATCCACTCGGCCCCGGTCATGACGCGCGACCGCCGCACCCACTTCCCCATGAACGACATGAAGAACGCCGCCATCAGGAACCCCCACATCCAGTGGTTCCACATCGACTTCATGCCGAACAGGTAGATCAATGCAACCATCCACATCGTGCCGCTGATGTCAAACGTCGACACTGACCCCGACATCGCCAGCGCCAGCCAGTGAATGCGATGCCCGGCGAGAAAGTAGTTGTCGATGTTGCGAGACGCGCGGCGCTGGTACCAGACCCCCAGGCCGATCATCGTGACGAAATACAGAACGATGATCGCGTAGTCGATCGAGGACACGGAGCGGTTCCTTGACGTGGACGAGCAGTAGGCCGCTGGAACGAACGCGGACGATCAGTCCGCCGGCGCCGGCGTGACAAGGGCGAAGCGGGGAAAGTACAGCGATTGGTCGGTGACGACCCGACTTAGGCCGAACGAGTTCGAGGCGTACGTCAATGCGATGCCGTCGGCCTGTTGCTCCGGATGAAGCTTCCCCGCGTACAGCATCACCTCGGAGTCGTCCGCAGCGAGTTCCTGAGGGGCGAAAAGCGTCGCGAGAGTCGACCACGGACCGGTCAGCTTTGGAGCCGTGCGGTAGCCGATCACGGTTCGCGGGAATCCCAGGAACTGCACCTGGAGGTACAGCCCCTGCTTCGGGAGGCGGTGAACCGTGAATTCGGTCTGGCCCGGCGCGAAAATCGGCTCGGGCAGTTTTTGCAACTCGGCTTGCTCGATCCAGACGTCGCGGCGACGGTCGTACCACCGGGCCCGCGACAGATCGCCGACGGCTGCGTCGGATCGATCCCACCGCAGCAATTGAATCCCGCGCGGACAGTGGCTGAAGGCGTAGACGCAGTCCCCCTCGGCGACGACGCTCCCCGAGCCGACGAGCGTCTCGAAGTCGTTCTGCGGAACGGCAAGCTTGTCGATCCGCCAGCGGTCGGGCGGCTGGTCGATTCCGCTGCACAACACCGCGCCCCAGCCGGTCGAACGGAACCCAAGTCCTTCGTCGGCGTTGGCGGCCCGCATGAGAAACAACAGCAGCTTGTCGCCCAACACGACTCCGCCTCCCGGCCAGTAGAAGTCTTCGCCGTCGTCGGCGATGAGCGACGCGGGCCGGAGGCCGCCGCGGCGCCAGTAGCCCTTGAAATCGGCGGTCGTCGGGTCGTAGCCTGTCTGGATGCCGATGCTGTTGCGAACCATGGTCGTGCCGCGGCGCAGGCCAGGGGTCGTCGGCTCGACGAAGCTGTCGCCGAAGAACCACGCGATGCGACCGTTCCCCAGATCGATCGAGTAGGCGTCATCGCTCCCCAGCCACTGCGGGTCGCGATGGAACAACACGTCCGCCTCGGGCCATTGCCGGGCGGTCCATGCCGATCTTCCCGCGGGCGCCGTCGCTGGCGCGGGAATCCCCAACTCGCGATCCACGAACGGGGTCACCAACTCGGCCCACATTTCGCCATGTCGCCGCAGGCCGCGCGGGTTGAAGTGGATCCCTTTGCCGTCCAGGTCGCGATACTCCTCCTGTAACGCATCGGTGTCGGGACCGCGCAGGGCGAGCCCTTCGTCCCACAGCCGCTGCTGCGCCGCACGCACCCCCTCGGATTGGGGCCGTTCGACATTGTGGTACGTTGCTTGAGCGACGAACCAGGGAATCTGCCAACCCGCCTCGGTGCGCGAGGCGCGAATCACCCGCGCGATTTTTCCGTAGTACTCGTCAGCCGACAGCGCGACGTCGCTCTCCCCCTGATGCCACAGCAAGGCGCGGAAGCCTCCCGGCCCGAGCTGCCGGATGCGGGTCATCGTCCACGGGAACAAATCTCCCTCGGGTTGCCACTGGTCGACGCTTGTGCCGCCGAAGCCGGTCGTCGCGACGCCGATCGGCACTTGATAACGCTGATAAAGCGCATCTCCTAATGCAGGCCAGAAGCTGCCGCCGGTCGAGCGATCGGCGACTCCCAACTGCGGATCGTCTCCCAGTTGCCATCGATTACCGCCGAACGAGGCGACCATCCCCGAGGTCTGCTTGGTAGGAAACTGACCGCAATTCGTGGAGTTCGACTGCCCGGCGCCGACGAACACCTCGCCGACGCCGAAGCGTTCAACCTTCGTCTCCGCGACGATCTTGTCTCCCTGCCTGGCGCGAAGCTCGAATGAGTACCACCCGCCGGCGGGCAAGGCGATGCGCTGGGCGAAGCCGCCCGTGTCAGGCGTCAACCGCGCAGGCCGCCAGCCGCCCGGCAGTTCGCCGAATCTCGAATTGCCGGTGACGCGAAACTCGATCGCATCGGCCTCGACGACCACGCGCCCGCTGACAAGGCACGCGCCCCGCTCGAGCGACGAACGCTGCACGACCTGGTATTCTCGCGGCGAGTACAATTCCAGAGCGGGCCCCGGCATCGGCTGCATCAACGCGGCGACGGCCCGCCTCTCCTCGGCAGTCAATCGCGACGCCGCTAGCGTCAGAGTCCGCGTCTCATGCGAAGCGAGCGACGCTTCGCACACTTGGTGAGGCCCCTGCCACGGCCCCCACAGCCGATCGATCCCCTGCAGGTCCAGCTTGGCGTCCCCGTTGGCAAACGCCGCCGCGGAGCAGTTTTCTACGACCGCCGGGGCGAGAACGCGCCCGTCGCGCAGCAGCACGGCCTCGACGTGCCGCGCGAGGACGATGAAGAACGCCGTCGTGCGTTCCGATTCGTTCGTCACGATCCACGTCATGCTGTCGTCTGCGAACCGGTACTCGACGCGGGCCTGGCTGCCGACCGCGACGATCGTCGCCTTGTCAGGCCGATCGATCCCGGGGAGCGACAATGTCTCGGCGCGAAAGAAATAGGCCCCGCGCGAGACGGCGACCCCGGGGGCGAGAAACTCTCGTCCGTCAATCGCCAGATTTGTGAGGCAGCCGTCGCCGGCGACGACGGCGCGATACCCGGCCGCCGCGATCGCCGTCGGCGCCGGCTCGACATGCATCGCGACCTCAGCCGCAGCGAAGGGCATGTCGAGCGCGGCCGTCGCAATCAACGCCGTCTGTATCGCAAACCGCCGGCCGACATGCGCAACTGACATAGACGCCCCGGGACGCACAAGCGCGGAGTAGACAAGAGCGAGCAGTTGCGGAGCGCGGAACCGCCGCGATCGAGATCGCCATTCTAGTAGCGGGGCGTCGCGATTCAATCACGATTCGCGAGCGACGGCTGACGTTCTGCCACGCCTGCGCAATCTCGGCCTGATCTAAGTGCGGCCGGCGTCGCCGGCGCCACACTCGTCGAATGGGATCGCGCGTCGATCGACGCCGGCAAGATCGCAGCGAGCGCGGCGCGTCATGGCCGCATGTTTGCGCAGACGGCTCGGGGGCAACATGACGCACAACCACCTGTCAGGACAAACTGACGGCATACGCAAATGCTGGTGCCTTGCGATTTGTTATGTCATTTCAAGCGAATTTTTTTCGCAAAGCAACCGCGCAGACCCCGAGTTTTCTTGACCCGTCTCGCTAGGTCGGCTACCAATGGATAAGACATTTGCCGGGCCGGTTGCCGCACGTGTCGCGCTTGTCCTCAACACTCGTCTATCCTGCGTCGTGCTGGCGACGCTACGTCGCATCTCCCGCCAATTGTGGAAGGTGATTGAGTGACGGAACATCGACGTTCGACATGTCGCGCTTTCACGCTCGTCGAGTTGTTGGTGGTCATCGCGATCATCGGCGTGCTCGTTGCGCTGCTTCTGCCCGCGGTGCAGGCGGCGCGAGAAGCGGCGCGACGCGCGCAGTGCGTCAATAACCTTCGGCAAATTGCGTTAGGGTTTAGCAACTATGAGTCCTCGATGAAGTCGCTGCCGGGCGCAGGGTGGAACGCGCGCTACGTAGGCGACCCCCTCGCCGGCTCGGGACGCGAGCAGCCGGGCGGGTGGATGTACCAAATCCTCCCCTACATCGAACAGCAGGCCGTATACACTCTCACCGACGACGGCAACCGCGCAATCACCGCCACGCAGAGACAGCAGTCGATCGCGCTGCAGCAGGCGATCGTCCCGAGCTACAACTGCCCCAGCCGACGCCCGGCAAAGTTGTACAGCTATCGGCTGCCAAATTCGTGGACGCCGATCAACGGCGATCGCGCCGCGGAGTTGGCTCGCGGCGACTACGCCGCCAACGCCGGCGACAGCCCCTGCCTCATCAACGAGTGGCTCAGCGAAGCGGGCAATTGCGACCCGGCGCCCCTGTCGTGGTACGCCTACGACTACACGAACCTCGCCTCGCACGAGTGGCCCCCCCGGGAAGGCCAGTCCGGCATCAATTACGTCGGCGCGAACATCAAGTTGCAGCATATCTCCGACGGCACGACCAACACCTACCTGATCGGCGAGAAGTACCTCAACCCCGACCAGTACGACAGCGACGGCACGATCGACGGCGGCGACAACCACAGCGTCTATCAGGGCTTCGACTACGACGTCAATCGCTGGACGGCCTACAATCCCGGCGAGCCGAATCTTGCCGATCGCCCCTTGCAAGATCGCCCGGGACAAGACGGATACCGCGCCTTTGGCAGCGCGCACGCGGGGGGGCTCAACATGGCCTACTGCGACGGATCGGTGCAAGTCGTTTCGTACGATATCGATCTCGAGGTTCACCGCGCCGCCGGGAATCGGCGCGACAACTAGGTTGATTCTCGGAGCCTGATTCGTTGCCGCGCCGCAACCGCGCTGCTGGTCCTGCTTTTCCTTTGCCGACACACGCCGAGTGCGACTGCTCATGGACTCCGCCTACGCACAGGGATCGACGCCATATGCGACAGCGCAGCGGTTCGGCAATCGTCGATATGGGATTCCTTGCCTCTTGGCCGCGATTGCGGTCGGGTGCTCTCGTGGGCCGACCCGCGTGAGCGCACCGTCGGTGAATTCGGCTGAAGCGGGAGCCGAAGCGATTCGGCTCTACGACAAGGACGGAGACGGCAAACTTTCGGGCGCCGAACTCGATGCCTGTCCGGGAATCAAGCTCCATCTGGCCGCGTACGACTCCGACGGCGACGGCGCCGTCTCGCAGACCGAAATCGAGGCGCAACTCCAGAAGTTCGTCTCCTCGAAGATCGGACAAACGAACCTGCAAATCGCCGTCGTCTGGAACGGCCGGCCGCTGGCGGGCGCTACGGTCAAGCTGGTTCCCGAACCGTATCTGGGCGCCCAAGTGAAGCCGGCCTACGGGACGACCGGCCAAGCGGGAAAAGCCGCCATGGACATCCGCGACGAAGACCTCCCTGCCTCTGAGCATGGCATCATCGGGGTCCACTGCGGCACGTACAAGATCGAGGTGACTCACCCCAATATCGCCATCCCCGAGCGATACAACGCGCAAACGACCCTGGGCTACGAAACCGAGTTCGGCAATCCAGGGTTCAAAGTCAGCCTGAAATAGTGAGGCATGAGCATGGCGGCGTCGCAACGTGTCGAGAGCGCACCGCCTCCGAACCGAAACGCAATCGCCAATCCCAAATGACATGACAACTACGTTCGTCGCCTTGCTCGGCGCCCGATTTTCTTGACTTCCGTGGGAATCCCAATCACCTTTAATCACGGCTGCGTCTCTCGTCTCGTTCTTCGCCGTCCGCGTCTTGGCGCGTCTTGTTCGCCTCTTCGCCGGCACGTTTGGCGGCACTCGTTTCGCTCGTCCGCAACGCCTCATCACCGTGGAGGAGACCTCATGCTCTCAAACGATCGCCACCGCTCGCCCGCCGCGCACGGCCGCACGCCGTCGCTTGAATCTCGGCTCGCCGCTTACGCTGCCGCGACCAGCGCCGTCGCCGTCGCTGCCGGCGCGACCGATGCGCACGCCGTCATCGTCGGCAACACGACCGTCCAACCCTTCGGCGTCAACGGCGAAGTCAACATCGACTTCAACGGCGACGGCCAAATCGATTTTCAGATCGATCACGATCGTGTCGACCTCAACGGCACGCCGCTCGACTATTTGCAGATCGACAAGAACGACGTCAATGGGGCGTCGAACCCGCTCGACTTCGACCCGCTGCCGGGCTTCACAGCGACGACGTTCCCCCCGGGCATGACGGTCCCCAACAACGCCGATAATGCCAAGTACGTCATCCCCACCGGAGCGGCGACCGATTATCCTGCGGCGTTGACGCACGGAACGCTCATCGGCCCCGCCTCGAATCTCGACTGGCAGGAGACGGCCAGTTTCGGCGGCGGCGGCAGCGCGATTCGCGCCAACCGACTCATCGATGAAGACGCCGGGCAGATCGATCAGGTCCTCGGCGGCCTGACGACGATCACGCCTACCAACGGTCCCAACTTCGTCGGGCTGGGAGGAGAGGTGCGCTACCTTGGCGTCCAAATGCAACTCAACGGCTCGCCGACGTTCAACTACGGCTGGATCGGAATCCGCATCGATAACGAGGCGGACGCCACCGGAGCGGTCGTCGGGTACGCCTATGAAACTGAGCCCGGTCGACCCATCCCCGCGGGCGTGATTCCCGAACCATCGACGATCGCGATCGCCGGCATTGGGGCCGCAGCGCTCGTCGGTCGCCGATTCTTCGGCAGCAAGAAGTCGGAATGACGCGCACGATCGGCGCAAGTCGGTTGCAGTGAAACTGCCGGCGCGGCGACTCGTGCGGGTCGCCGCGCCGCACTCAACTCCGCGCCGCCCCGGCGGCGCGACTCGTCTTCAGTTCGTTCGTCCGGGCAGGAGCGGTAGCATGAGCGAGAGGATTGTTCGCATCCCATCGGGCGTCCGTGCGGCGGCCGACGAAACCCGTCTGACGGCTTATCTTGCCGCGGCCGGAGCGATCGTCGCGGCCGAGACTGCCGATGGCGCCATCGTCGCCCACACCACGCCGGTCCCCTTCGGCATCAACGGAGAAGTCAACATCGACTTCAACGGCGACGGTCAGATCGACTTCCAGATCGATCATGATCGGGTCGATCTCAACGGTACGCCGCTCGACTACCTGCAAATCGACAAGAACGACTTCAACGGTGCGTCCAATCCGCTGGACTTCGACAGCTTTCTGCCCGACGTCAACTATCAACCCTTCCCGCTGAACGGCACGCCCCGCAACAGCGACGCAGAGTATCTGCAGTTCTCCAACAGCTTCGGCGATACGGGGGGCTACGCCGTTGCGCTGAAGGCGGGGGACATGATCGGGGCCTCGGGCCTCGACAGCTTGGTCCCTGGAACGGTGTGGGACTGGCAGGAGAACGACAACTTCGCCGGCACCGGCATGGCGATTCGCGCCAACCGGCTCATTGACGAGGATGCGGGACAACTCGATTCCGTTCTCGCCGGTCGCCAAGTCCAACAGCCGATTGGCCCGAATCTGGACTTCCCCGATCTGGACGGCTGGCTCGGTCTGAACGGCGAAACGCGCTACGTCGGCGTGCGAATCGATCTCAACGACGCCCTCGAACCGGGGCTCAATTCCAAAGACCTCGCGGCCAATCCCAACATTGCCGAGCAATTTTACTACGGTTGGATCGGGCTGCAAATTACCAACGAGGCCGACGCCACCGGGGTGGTCACCGGCTGGGCCTACGAATCGACCCCCGGCGTGCCGATCGCCGCCGGCGACACGGGGCCGTTCGTCGCCGATCCCGATTTCAACAACGACGGCAATGTCGACGGGACGGATTTCCTGATCTGGCAGCGCGGGTTCGGCTCGACCGTCGCCCCCGGCGCAGGCGCCGACGGCACCGGCGACGGCATGATCGACGGCGCGGACTTGGCGCTCTGGAACATCGGTTACGGAACCGGCTCAGTTGTGTCAGTCGCCGGCGCCGTCCCGGAACCGGGCGCCATCGGGCTCACGATCGTCGGCGCACTGCTGCTGGCGGGCTGCTTCGTCGTTCGCCGTTGGAAGCTGCGGCAACTCTTCTCGGCGGCGCGGTGAATCCCGGCGCGACAGCATGGCGAGCATCGAGCATCTCGTCGCCCTGGGCTACGTCGATCCGCACGACTTGGCGCGCATGCACGCCGAGGGCGAGCGCTGCCACGCTGCAACGCTCAGTCTCGCGCAGGCGCAGATCGACGCGGGCGAACTTGGCGAAGCTCGCGACGCGCTGACGGAACTTGCAGGGGCGGCCCCCGCGTGGACGGCGCCGCGACGACTGCTGGCGCAGGTCGAAGTGCAATCGGGACGCGCTGCCGAAGCAATCTCGCATCTTGATTGGCTCGAGGAGCATGGCGTCGAGCACGCCGAGCTCGCCCTGCTTCGCGCGGCGGCTGAGCTGCGCCGCCGCCGTTTCGACGACGCCCTGGCCGCGGCCGAGTACGCCCGCGCGCTCCGTGAGCCTTTCCCCGCGGCCGACGTGGCGATCGGCGTCGCACACCTCCGCCGCGGTCGCATCGCCGCGGCCGCCGAGGCGTTCGAGCAGGCCCTTGGCGAGGAGCCGCATCGCACCGACGCGTTGGCAGGCATGGCGGCCGTCGCGCTGCGTCGCGGCGAGCCGGAAGCAGCCGTCGACTTCGCCCTCCGCGCGCTCGACGCCGACATGACCGTCCCGGCAGTCCACCAACGACTGGGGATTGCGCTCGCGCAGCTCGGCAACATGCCCGCCGCCGAGGCGGCGTTTCGCACCGCGGCGACCCTTGGCCCGCGATTGGCCGGGCCTTGCCGTCGATTGGCGCGGCTCGCCGAGGAGCGCGGCGACCACGCCGCCGCCGCTGCGATGCGGCAGCAGGGGCGAGAATTGGTTCGCCGAAGACGAGCCGCCGCCAAGTCGACGACCGTTACTCCGACCCGTCCCGCTTGACGATCGGCGAACCGTCGACGGAACGCGCCATCAGCGCCCAGGTGCGCGTCGTCATCCCCCCCAGTTGCGCGGCGAATCGCCGCGTGTCCTGGTAATGATCAAACGACGAGAAGTGGAACCGCACCACTCCGATCGCCTGGGCCCCCTGGCACGCTTCCAACTTCAACCACGCGTTCGCCCAGTCGTTCCGCAACTCGGGGGCGACGATCACGGCGTCGACGGCCGCGGCGTCGCGTGCCGTCCGGTGGGCTAGCACGCACCCGACGACTCGCTCTCCCAGGCACAGCACGCGCGAGTAGCGCGGATGAAAGGCGTCGTTCCCCTGCCCGTGGAGCCGTGCGCGCAAGACATCC
The DNA here is from genome assembly GCA_019636345.1 of Pirellulales bacterium. Taxonomy (NCBI): domain Bacteria; kingdom Pseudomonadati; phylum Planctomycetota; class Planctomycetia; order Pirellulales; species Pirellulales bacterium. The sequence continues at coordinate 22,157 of JAHBXQ010000013.1, forward strand.
CGGTCGCCGCCAAGATGAGCCATATGGAACTCGAGCACCTGCTGCCGGTCGGCCGCGTAAAGCGGGACGATCCGCGCCTCGGACGGAATGCGGCCATGCTCGCGCAGCCACGCGACCAGCGGCGCCAGTCGCGGCGCAAACTCGGCGACTGACAACTCGTGTTCCTCGACCGTCTCGACCGCCTCGAACCCCAGTCCGCGCCACGCGGCGAACTCCTCGCTCGCCATATCGACTTTGCGAGCCGAGTAAATCGCATCATCCCCGCAGCGGGCTGCGTATTGCGCCATCGTCGCCACGAGCGCCCTGCCGACGCCGTGGCTGCGGCAGGGAGGGATGACGTGTACCGCCGCGCCGGGCCCTGTCGGAGGCTTGTGGCGGCGCGAGTGGGTGATCGCCGCGGCGCCGACCACGAGGCCACGCTCCCCCTCGACTGCCGTCACGAATCCCGCGACCCCGACCATCCCGGGGAGCAGCATCCGACACGCCTGCGCGTCGTCTGCTGACGCCGAGCGGATCGAAAACCCGCTCTTGGCGATGTCGAACGCAACGGCCGCGGGGCGAGACGGAGCGGTCACGGGCGGAGCCTCGAGCGTTCCGGTGGCAATCCGCGGTGGTTCGTTCCTCGCGGGGAGAGGTTCCAGGCCGTCCTCCCCACGGCAAACGCCAGGAGAAGCATCGCCTGCGATCGCGGCTCCGGCACGCCGAGGGAAACGACGCTCCCGGCGACAACCCCGCCGCTTAGCCCGTACCCGGCCTGCCAGATGGCCAAGTCGAACCCGTCGACCGCCCCGTTTCGATCGCCGTCCCCCGCCGTCCCGTCAGGCGGACCGCCGAATTGCCGCTGCCAGACGAGAAAGTCCTCCCCGTCGACGGCCCCGTCGGCGTCGTAGTCGGCCCGCAGCTCAGCTAGCCGAGGAATCGTCGCCAGATCGAGTCGGTACATCATCTGGTTGTAGTCGTACAACGGGGTTGCCGTCGGGTTGCCCGAGAACGTGTTCGCATACGTCCCCTCGAAATAGATGATGCGGCCCCTCTCCTCGAAAAAATACTCGTGGAGCGCCGGGTTGTAGAAGGTGTAGTCTCCCGTCGTACCGCGATCGTGGGTGACGACCTTGACCGCCTTGTTCCACGGTCCCTCGGGGGTCGGCGCCTCGGCGAACCAGACTTCGCCCAACAGGCTGTCGCCGAACAACTCCGTGCCGATCATCACCCAGCTTTGCCGATCGTCGTTCCACTTGACCGACGATCGGTGGAGCGAGACGTCGCGCCCCGTGGCGGCGTCCTCCAAGCGGAACGGCGACTCGTCCCGCACGAGCAGCCCCTTGGCGACCAGGTCGTTGAGCATTTCGGTGGTGAAGGGATCTGCCCCCTTCTTCCAGCCGAACAGGAGCTTCCCCTGATCGTCGTACTCGAGCGGAGGGTTGGCGGCGTCGTAGCGCGTCCCCGCGGCCAGCGGCGTGAACGCCTCCCACTCGTTGACGTCGGTCACGTGCTGCCAATCGGTCCGCACCCGCACGTTGGGATACGATTGGGCGAAGTAGAGGTAATCGACCCCCGCCGCCGAGTGGTGAAACGCATGTCCCTGCGGCGTGATCGGAGCGTCAATTGCGTACGGCTGAAATCGCTCAAAGGTCTCGGTCGCATCGTTGAACAGCGCGAGCCCCTGTTCGAGCATGTTGAAGTTCGCCGAGCCCGGCTCGATCCTCGAGAATCGGGCAAGCATCCGTTCTTCGCCGGCGGCGTCAAGAATGGTGAACAGCCCGTCGATCCAAATCGGCCCCGGGTCGGCCAGCGGCATCATCTCGCGAGCCGAACCGGCGGAGTTTACGAAGTACTGCAAGTCGACTCCGACGCCGGGCGCCAATCCCCCTTGCTCCGGCACCTGCGACCGCGCCCCGGAGGTGCGGAAGTTGCCGAAGCCGACCTCGTACAGCGTATCCCCCCAGAACCAGTGGAGCTGTCCCCGGTAGATTGCCGTCTGCACCGAGTCCTGTCCGCGGACGTTGGCGTTGTGCAACGGCTGGGCGATCGGCGCCGGCTGCCCAGCCGCGACCGTATGACCGTAAATCTCGGGACCCGTGACGCGGTAGAGCCGCTCGGCCAGATTGCGGCGATCGATCGCCATTTGCGTCGTCTCGCCCGGGGTGGTTTGAATCGTTCCGCCCCGTTCCGAATAGCCGTAGCTCCGCACGCCCCAAAACGTGTTCTTGTTCAAGAGCGCGGGATCGGTGATCGTCGCCAACCCGTTGCTGTCCGTCAGGATCAGCGGCCCCTGCCACGGGGTGAGTTCAACCAACGGCACGCCGCGCCCTGTCTCGGAATCGACGACTTGAATCACAAACGGCTGAGCCCAGGCCGCCACGGCCCCGCCGCAGACGGCAGTCCCAACCAATGCGAGTCGCGTTCCGTACGCTCGCCGATGGCGAACTCGCCCCCGGCGCCGTGTCGCGAGCGAATACAAGAGGCAAGCGAAAGTCGCGGCGACGAGACGATTCACCAAACTAGCCTCGCGACAAGATCGAGACGAGCGTCGCTTCGGCGTCCCGCCCGGGGCGATTCATGCCGAAACTCAGTTGCCATTGTAGTCGCAAGCCGCCCCGGCCGCACGCGTTCGAGCGAATCACTCGGACAACGAGGGCCTGGGCCCCGAGGGCGCTGGCGCCGGCCGCCGCGTCTCGACTGCAGGGGGCGATTGCAGCCGCGCGAGTAGCGCCTGCGGATCGCAGGTCGGAGCGAGCATCTCGATCGCCAACAGGACGGCTCCCAAAACAGGAGGGGCCTGACCGGCGACAAGCTCGGCCTTCGGCAATCGTGCTGCCAACGCGGCGCGCAGCGGCCCGAGAAACGCCTCTCCCGCGTCGACCAGTCCCCCGGTCGCAGCGACCGGGATCCGCAGCAGCACGTCGTCGAACGCCAATCTGTGCGACACCGTCGCGGCGAGTTCGGCCAGTTCGGCGACCCCGGCGTCGATGATCCCCCGCGCGACGGCGTCGCCCTGCTCCGCCTCGGCGACGACCAACCTCGCGAGCTCGGCGATCTCGCTCCGCGTCATTCCGTCAAGTTCCACGCGCGCCAGCAAATGAAGCGGCGATTCCAGACTTAAGCCCGCCAGGACCGCCGGAGTAAGTTTCGTCGCCGGGCCGCGACCGTCGAACTCCCGGGTCGCGGCGATCATCGCTTGCAGGCCGAGCCAATGGCCGCTGCCGACGTCGTCGAGCGTGGGTCCCCATCCCCCGGACTTCCAACACCGCCCTTCGGCGTCGCGCCCGTAACAAGACGAACCGGTCCCGGCGATAATCACGATCCCCTCGCGTCCGCCAAGGCAACCCTGATGGGCGATTCGCAAGTCGTGATCGACGCCGATGCGATCGCGCGGCGCCCAGGGCGCGACCTCGACGACCGCTCGGATCGCGGCCTTGTCCTCGGGCGTAACGATGCTCCCCAGCCCGAGAAAAATCGCCGCCAGCGGCTGCGCCGCGCATCCCGCAGCAACCCGTGCGCGCTCGAGCGCGAGATTGAGATTCGCCGCAAACCCCGCGGAGCCGACGTCGTGGTAGTTGCCCGAGCCGGCTTCGCCGATCCCCAGCAGGCGTCCCTCGACGGACGCCAACGCCACGCGAGTTCGCGTCCCGCCGCCGTCCGCTCCTGCGACAATCGCCGTCATCGTCGGTGCTCGAAATTCAATGGCCAGGCGCGGATCACGATCGCGTTAACGCAACGGCGACTCGAACTGCGGACGGGGCATCCGCGGTTGCGGAGCGGAGCACGTGGAGCCGCGGACGACAAGCTCAGCGTCGATCACGATCTGTCGCGGCTCGCGGTCGGTCCCCGTGATCTGCGCCGCCATCGCCTCGTAAGCGGCATGCACGAACGGTTGAATCGGCAGCCGAATGGTCGTTAGCGGCACCGGCAGCAGTTCGGCAATCGGGTCGTCGTCGAAGCCCGCCAGCCTCACGTCGACGCCGATCCGCAGCCCGTGAGCCATCAGGTGTCGCCCCAACAGCGCTGCGTAGCGGTCCATCTTGCAGATGATTGCATCGGGACGGCCGTCGTCGAGGATGCGGTCGCAAAAATCGCGCGTGAGGTCAATCTCGTCTGCGGCGAACACCAATTCGGAATCAACCGTCAACCCGTGCAAACGATGGGCCTCGTGATACCCGGCCAGCCGATCGGCGACCGCGGTCGAAACCTCCGGAATCCCCACGAAGGCGATGCGCCGCGCCCCTTGATCGAGCAGGTGGCTCGTCAGCAGCGCGCTGCCGCGGCGATTGTCGTACCCGATGCGGGTGTAGTTGCTGCGCCCGGGATAGGGCACAATGTCGCGGTCGATCAGCACGATGCGGCTGCCGGACCTGAGCAGCTTCTCGACGGCGCGGACATTGAGTTGCATCTCCTCGCGCGGCAACTCGGCCGGATAGTAGAACACGCCGTCGACGCCGCGCTCGACGAGCGCGTCGACCGAGGCCATGACCCGCTCCTCGAGCGTTGCGCCCCCGGCGAGACACTGCAGAGACAACGTCGACCGGCGGGTGCTAGTAAGATCGGCCAGATATTGGTGAATGAGCCCCTCGACGTAGGGGAGCCCCGCTCCCGACTCGACCCAAGGGACGAAGAAAGCCAGTTCCAGGTGCTCGGCCACCGACGCGGTGGCGCAGACATACGTCCCCGAGCCGCGGCGACGGGTGAGGAATCCCTGGATTTCGAGGTCGCGGAGAGCGCGCGAGACCGTGGTCCGAGAAACGGCGAATTGCCGCATTAACTGGGCCTCTGTCGGCAGCTTCGCCCCAGCCCGCAGTCCGCCCCCCTCGATCTGCGACCGGAGCGAGTCGTAAATCAGCCGATAGCGAGGTTTCTCGGCCACTTGATCAGTTCCGGGGGTACGCGGCGTGCTGAGGTTGTTGTGGCGAATCGACTGCCGCTGCAGAAAAGTAGGCGTTTCAATCCTAGTCCGCGGATCGGCATGTTGCAATGACATGTCTGACAATTAGATCGATCCTATAGTTCTTATATGCATTGCTTTTTCAATGCCGGCGAGTATCCTACAAACGGTTTCACGGGGCGGCTGGCAAGGTCTTCCGGGCCCTGTGTCCGGTAGGCCTCGTCCTCCCTGCCGATCTGCCGGCCGGCATCGCAAAGTGTATCGTTCGGAGCCTCATTGATTCGGCTCCCGGCTGCCTCCGCCACGGGTGCAACTCTTCCGCGGAGAACTTGTCATGCTCAAGTCGATCTCGCTCACGCTCTGCCTGGGGTGCGCGGCTTGGCCGCTTGCCGCGGCGCTGGTCGCGGCCGAGGAGTCGGTCTCAACCCCGCGCGGGGTGCCGGCGCTGGACGACTTGACGAGCAAGTGGCTCGACGTGGCCGAGTTGGCCCACATGCCGACGCTCCACAACTTCCACGAGATGGCGGCCTGCGCCCCCGACCTCGTCGGCGTCCACTCCAACCCGGGCGAGCAGCTGTTCGACTGGCCGACCGGCCCGCGCTGGTTTCGCTATCGCTCGCTGCCGTTGGTCGAACTGACTGTCGACGGCGCGAAGCTCGACAGCCAATCGTGCCGATGGGATCCGCATCAGGCGCTGCGCAAGGCGACCGTCGACGGGCTCGTCGTCGAGACGGCCGTCCGACTCCCATTCGAGGGGCCTGGGATCTTGTACGAGATCCGCCTGACGAATGAGTCGCCGCTCTTGCAGACGCCGGCCCTCGGATTGACGTTGCCCGGCCGCCTTGCACAGGTCAAAGACGGGGCGGCGGCGTATGGTCGCTTAGACGAGTATTCGCTCGACTTCGCCCACGCAATCGCTGGTCAGGAGACTGAGTTGCACTCCCGCGACGGCGCTGTCGCAGCAACTTGGTCGCAGCGACTCGAGCCTGGCGCATCGGCAGTTTTGCGATTCGTGGCGGCTCACGGCGAGAAGGGCGCTCCGGCCGACGAAGCGGCTTCGGCGCGCCTCGCAATCGACTTGGCCCGCAGGTTCGACATCGCCTGGGACGAAGCAAAGACCGGCTGGCAAACTCGCTGGGCGCAGGCGTTCACCCCGGGCAACGCCCACTTCTCCGGCAACTTGCCCGAGTTGCAGACCGACGATGCGGCACTCCGCGAGATCTACTACCGCAGCGTCCTGACGCTGCTGGCGCTCCACCGCACGAACCTCGCTTTGTGCGATCGCGTATTCATCACCAGCGGCGAGCGGGACAAAGGGGTCGTCTTCTTCTGGGACACTTCGATGTGGTCCAAGGTGTTCGCCCTCTTGGAACCGCGCGGCCTCAAGGAGCACCTGCGATTGTTCCTGCAGTGCGATCCCCACCGCGGCCCTGTGTGCAATCTGGCCGATGGCAGTCAGTGGGACGGCTGGTACGCCGCGAACGATTTTACGATCTTCCAACTGGCGGCCAACTATCTGGCCGTCACGGGCGATAGCGATTTTCTGGACGAATCCCTCGGCGACGCCGCGGTCCTCGAGCGCATGGAACGACTCGCCACGAATTGGAAGACGCTGCAGCGAGACAAGTCGGTCCTGCTTGCCGACTACGGCGAGAACGAGAACTTGCTCGAGTGCGCCCCGGCGTACGTTCACCGTGTCCCGTCGTTCAACGCGGCTAACGTCTGGATGATGCGCACCGTCGCCGACTTGCACGCAGTGCGAGGCGACGACGCCCGAGCCGCCGAACTGCGGGCCGAGGCCGACGCGCTCGCTCAGTCGGTGCTCGATCTGTACAAGCCGGGGGACGGCGTGTGGCACGCGCTCCACCGCGACGGCCGCAAAGTCGAATTGCGGCACTGCTACGATTTCGTCACCGTCGGTCGGACGATGACTCCGGACCTTACCCCTGCGATGCGGTCCGAGATGGTCGACTTCGTCCGCCGCGAGTTGCTGACCGACCGCTGGATGCGGGCGATGTCGCCGCGGGACGAAGCGGCCCAGATCTCCGATCGCCCCGACCACGGCCCGATGGGTGCGTTCGACGCTTGGCCGGCGCTGACGGTCGATACGATGTGCGTGCTGGGCGCCTGGGGCCCGGCGGTCGAGTTCCTGCGCAGTACGCAGCAGGTCCTCGACGAGGGGGCGTACGCCCAGGCCCGCGAATTCTACGGACCGCGGCGGCTCGAACACGACGCCCCCGTGCGAATCGCCATGCGGGGGGCCTGTATGCGGGAGTGCGTTGGCGGCGGCGCGTTCGCCGAGGTGATCATCGGCACGCTGTTCGGGTTCAGCCCCAGCTTCACGGGCGAGTTGGAATTGCTGGAACCATCGACCGACCGCGGCGTCCGCGGTGCTCTTCACGGCGTGCGCTTCGGCGGCAAACTCTGGGAGATCCGCAGCGAGGACACGGGAGTCGCCCTCCGGGAACTCCCGTAACGGGTACTGGCGTCCGCCGACACGACCGGGCTCAGCAAGAACGGCAAATAACACGACTCGATAAGGATTCCGTCGGAACGATCCCATCGCCTCGCACATGGTGTCATGCCGTCGGTAAACGATCGCCGGGACCGAAGAGCAATCACCGACGCCATCCGCGTCATTCACGGTTGCTCGGAACTCACATAGCCGCCGTCTCGCTGAGCCCCTGAACAACCGTTTTGCAGAGCAGGCCGAGGACCGACGATGCCCGACTACCCCTTGATGAACCAGGCGCTCTACGAGGGACAGGCTCCGCAGATTGAAGCGATGACCCGCGCGGCGCTCAACGAGGGTCGCGGCCCTCACGAGGTGCTCCAGGAGGGACTCATCGCAGGCATGAGCGTCGTCGGTGAGGATTTCAAGCATAATCGGCTCTATGTACCCCAAGTGCTGGTGGCCGCACGAGCCATGAAAGCCGGGATGGGGGTTCTTAAGCCCCTGTTGTCCGCCGGCGGCGAATCGAGGTCTCTCGGGACCGTCGTTATGGGGACCGTCAAAGGGGACCTCCACGACATCGGCAAGAACCTTGTCTGCATGATGGCCGAAGGGGCGGGGTTCACCATTGTCGACCTCGGGGTCGACCAGTCGGCCGAAAAGTTCATCGCCGCGGTCCGCGAGTACGACGCGGGAATCGTCGGCATGAGCGCTCTGCTGACCACGACCATGCCCTACATGAAGGTGGTCGTCGACGCCCTCAAGAACGCGGGCCTCGAACACGTGAAGGTCTGCGTCGGCGGCGCGCCGGTCAGCGAGATGTTCGCCGAAGAAATTGGCGCCGACGGCTATGGCGCCGACGCCCCCCGAGCGGTCGAACTGTTCAAAGAGTTGTATCCTGTGGCCGTGTGACGGCCCCTTGACCGGTTCGGCTTACTTCCCCAAGCAATCCGAAATCATCGTGGCGGCACAAGTCGACCTTAATGCGCAGTCATGCTCGGCCGAGGAGGGCGAGTCGCTGTTCGCATGCGCCGAACGCCTCGGCGTGCGAGTGCCGACTTCGTGTTACATGAACGGCAAATGCCGGGAGTGTCTCGTCGAAGTCGTCGCGGGAGGAGAGTCGCTCTCGCCGCCGACAGCCAGCGAGGCGCACCTCCGCGACGGCTTTCGCTTGGCATGTCAGGCCCGCGTTGCGGCTCCGGACGCGACGATCCGTTGCCGCACGCTTCGCCGCGGGACGATGCGAATTGAGCACTCCGCCGCGACGGGCTTCGCCGGCGCCGGCGCGGCGTCGCTCGACCCCGCGGTCACTCGCGTCGCCAAGCAGGTGCTGCTCGACGGCCGCCCCCTGACGCAGGCCAGCGGACCGCTGTTAGGCTTGGCGATCGACGTGGGGACGACCACGGTCGTCGTCCGGTTGGTCGATCTCGAGACCGGCGTGATCCGTGCCGTGCAATCGTTCGAGAACCCGCAGCGCTTCGCGGGGAGCGACGTTATGGCCCGCATCCGCTACGACGGCGAGAACCGCGGCCGGCTGCTGCAGCGGACCCTGCTGGCTTACCTGGGGCACGCGATCGAAGAATTTGATTGCGACCCGGCCGCCATCTACGAGGCAATCGTCGTCGGCAACACGACGATGCGCGATCTCGTGTTCGGACTCGACGTTCAGTCCGTCGGCCAGCGGCCCTATCGCTCGCTGACTGAGCACGAACTCGCCGAAGGCCGCAGGACGTCGACGACGCTGTTCGCCACGGGCAAGGACCTGCGGCTGCCGATCCACCCGCAGGCGCACGTCGTCGGATTGCCGATCGTGGGGGGGCATGTTGGGGCCGACGCGGCGGCGTGCTTGCTGGCGGTCGGATTGCTCGACGAGGACCGCACCGTTGCCGTGATGGACGTGGGAACGAACACGGAACTGGTGGTCGGCAATTCCCGCCGGCTGCTCGCCGCCTCGTGCCCCGCGGGGCCGGCGTTCGAGGGAGGCGCCATCGCCTGCGGCATGCCGGCTCTCGACGGGGCGATCGAATCGATCCGCCTCTCGGCCGACGGCGTCCCGTCGCTGCGAACCATCGGCGACGCGCCCCCCGAGGGAATCTGCGGCTCGGGGCTCATCGCCGCACTCAGCGAGCTGCTGCGCACCGAGCGGATCGATCGCTTCGGCCGGTTCGTCAACGGCGATCACTGCTTCGTGTTCGACGAGGCCCGGAACGTGTATCTCGCCGAGTCCGACGTCAGCGAGTTGGCCCAAGCCAAGGGCGCCAACGCCGCGGGCCTGCAGATCGTTCTCAAGCGGTACGGCATCGGACTGGCCGGACTCGATCGGTTCTACCTTGCCGGCGGTTTCGCCCGGCATATCGACGTCGACGCCGCGCGGCGGATCGGGCTCATTCCTAACATGCCCGACGACCGAATCGTCCAGATCGGCAATGCGGCAATCGAGGGGGCGACCTTGGCTCTCTGCTCCATGAGCGCCCGACGTCGCCTGGAACAGTGCGTCGCGCAGATCGAGCACGTGGAACTCGAAACCGATCCGGATTTCTTCGATCGCTTCGTCGACGGCTGCCAACTGGCGCCGCTTGAGCAACTGACGCCCGCTCCATGACCCAAGTCCTCCGCTTACGACCGACGCCCGCATGGCAGGCCCTCGATACGACCGAGGACCCGCCCGCGGAGTTGGTGCGCCGTCACCTGGGCGTCCCGAGCGAGGCCGAATGGGAAACTCGGTTCGACGAGTTGCTCGAGCGCACCCGCCGCTGGTATCGCGCCAACGCTCGGCCCTGGGCGATCCTGCGGCGTCGGCCCGTCGTGCGGATCGACGACCCCGCGATCCGTCTCGACGCCGAGCATGTGCTGACAAGTGCGACGCTCGCACGGAGTTTCTCCCGCGGCGGGGTCGACGAGGTCGTTTTGTTCGGCGCCACTGCCGGCGCCGAGGTCGATCGTCGACTCGCCGACATGTGGCAAGCAGGTCGCCCCGACGAGGCGATGTTCCTGAACGCCTGGGCGATCGCCGTTGTGGAGCACCAGCGGGCACAGGCCGAGCAGCTTGTGCGATCGGAGGCCGCCCGCCAGGGGCGCGTGGCGCTCCCCCGCTACTGTCCCGGCTATCCCGGGTGGGAGCTGGCCGATCAAGCGGCGCTCTTTACCGCAATGTGCGACGGCGACGCTCGCGACCATCACGTTCCGATCGAAGTCCTCCCCTCCGGCGGCCTGACCCCGGCCAAGTCGACCCTGGCGGCGTTTGGCGTCGCTCCAGCGACTGCGACGGGCCAAACCCTGGACTGCGTGCGGGACTTCGCGATCCAAGTCGATCGGCCAACCGCCGCAATGCAGCCGCCGCCGGCGTACGCGTTCCCTCTCAAAACGCTCTCTCTGTGGCGCACCAAGCGGCTGACGATCACCGGGGGCGGTTCTGCTGGCGACTCCGGACGCTCCGTCGCCGCCGTGTTTCGCTTCGACGGCTCGACCTGCACGAACATGGGCGTGCCGCTGGCGTTCGAGTACCGCGTCGAATTGCAGCGAGAGCTCGGCGGCGCCTATCGCATCGTCGGTTGCGACTGCGCCCCCGCAGCCGATCGCCCCGGGTATCAGTCGATGTGCCGCTACCTCGACGCTCCCCGACAGTACATGGACGAATTGGCCGCCTATCGTCCGCTCGTGGGAAGCCTTCTCGACGAAGCCCTCGCCTGGAACCCGCCCACGAGTCCTGCGGGGTGCCTTTGCTCGCAGGCCAGCCAGGATCACAAGTGGCGAGCCGTGTTTCACACCATTCACTTTGCACTCAACGGCCATGAGCAACCGATTGCTTGAAGCGATCCGCACGCGCACCTTGCTGGGGGACGGTGCCATGGGGACCCAACTCCAACTCGCGGGGCTTGAACCCGGGGGCTGCGGCGAGGCCTGGAACGTGCACCACCCGGAACGCGTGCTCGAGATCCAGCGCCGCTATGTCTCCGCAGGATCCGACTGCCTCATCACCAACACCTTCGGCGGGTCGCGGATCATGCTCGCCCGCCACGGTCATGTCGACCTCGTCGCCGAGATCAACGCCGCCGGGGCGCGGATCGCCCGCGAGGCGTTCGGTGCCCGCGAGGGCTTCGTCATTGGCGACATCGGCCCCTTTGGCGGGCTCATGGAACCGTACGGCGAGGTCAAGGAGCAGGAGGTCCGCGACGCGTTCCGCGAACAGGCCGACGCGCTGGTCGCGGCCGGGGTCGACGCAATCATCATCGAGACGCAGACCGCGTTCGAGGAACTGGGCGTCGGAATCGAGGCAGCCAAGGCAGCGGGCGCCACGTGCGTCATCGGCTCGATGGCGTACGACGTCACGCTCGATCGTTCCGAAATCCGCACCATGATGGGGATCTCGCCCGAGGAAGCGGCCCAGTTTATGGAGCAGGCGGGCGCCGACGTCGTGGCGATCAATTGCGGCGCGGGGATCGACGCTCGCTGGGCGACCCGCGCCGTCGAAACGTACCGCCGCGTCTGCAAACTTCCGACGATGGCCCAGCCCAACGCGGGGACCCCCGAGCTCGTCGACATGCAGGTCGTCTACCGCCAGACCCCCGAGCAAATGGCCGCCGATCTGCCGGCGCTGCTCGACGCGGGCGCCAACATCGTCGGCGGCTGCTGCGGCAGCACGCCCGACCATATTCGCCGGTTCCGAGAAATCATCGACGCACGATCGTGACAGGCGGCGGTCAGCAATTCGTCCTCAGGCGCCCGTGCGGAGAACAACTATGAAGTACCAACTTGTCGCCGAAAACGTCGCGGCTGAGGCGCTGCTCCCTCCCGCTGCGGCGGACGGTTCTGGGATCGGCGTCAACTATTGCGACGCCTATGTCAAGCCGCTGAACATGACCATCGACGGCGGACCACAGGTTGCTTGCAAACGCAAGGGGCTCAAGATCATCCTCACGGTCGGCGCGCGGACCGGGGAAGCGATCATGCGCCGGGCCGACCACGGCCCCGACCCGCGAAACATTCTTCGCCACGCACTTGAAGCCGCGGCTGCGGCGGCAGGGGCGCGGATCGGCGTCGAAGACGGCGTGGTCTGGTTGGAAGTCTGAAGGACTCGCTCGCGCTGCTTCGGAGCCAGGACGATGACCCGCTTGCGAACGAATCTCAAGCCTTCTTCAGGCCCGGGCCCCCGGTTCGTTGTCGTCGTGCTGGCGATTCTCGGCCCGACAGGACTCGTCGGCCGTGCCGCCGACGGCGCGGAGCCGCTCGTCGCTCGGGCGCGGCTCGTGGGGGACTTGTTCCACGACAATCCGTTCCGCATCACCGGTCAAGACGCCGCGACCAGCCTCGTCCTGCCGGACGGCGACGCCCTGTGGACGTTCGGCGATACGATCGAGGGCCCGTTCAACTCGATCCGCAACCTCGACCTGCGCGACAAGCTGTCGAACACGGCCGCAATCGTTCCGCCGCAGAATGCGAAGCACGGCTTGCCGCGGTATCGCTTTCTGACCGCCCCCGATGACCGCCGCTCGCGGCAGATCCTCCCCTTTCGCTCCGACGAGGATCCCGGTCAGTCGCGCATCTGGCCAATGCACGGGCTCTGCACGGGGGAGCATGTCTACCTCTTCTACCACCGCATCTCGCTCAAGCCAGGGGTCGACGTGTTCGACGACTTCACGCTCGACGGCATGGGCCTCGCCCGGGCGAAACTCGGTGAGTTCGCCTTCGAACGACTGACCGCTCCCGACGGATCACTGGAATTCTGGAAGGGAGACCAGCCCGGGTTCGGCGTGTTCGTCGTCGAGCACGAGGGATACGCCTACTTGTGGGGCTCGCAGATGACCGGCATGTTTCTGGCCCGGACGAGGCCCGAATCCGTCGAGGACCTTGCCCGCTACGAATATCTCGTTGACGCCCCGACGGACGCCCGCCCCGACGTGAGGCCGCGGTGGTCGAAAACCTTCCAACCCTCGGCCCCGCTCTTCGACAGCGTGCCGAACGAGATGTCGGCTTCCTACAACGCCCATCTAGGCCGGTTCGTCGCGGTCCACACCCGAATGCGCGAGAATGAAATCGTCGTCCGCACCGCCCCGCAGTTGACCGGCCCGTGGAGCGCAGGCGAAGTCGCGTTTCGCCCCGAGCGCAGCAGCGACGCCGACCTGTTTTATGCCGCGAAAGAGCACCCGGAACTGGCGATCGACGGGGGCCGCGTCATTTACGTCTCGTTCGTCAACTCCGCGACCTATGTCCCGCAACTCGTGGAAGTGGAGTTCCGCCCCTGAGCTGCCGGCATGCGCACCCCCGCGTCGCGGTCTTCCTCACGTGCGAACATACGCCTTGATCGTGGCGCACTCGCTCCCGACGGCTGCCCCGTAGGGACGGATTGTATAGCGCCCCACGGCGGCGGGCACGATGAACGTCTCGGCATAGTGCACGACCAGCGGGGGAAACTCCCCGGCGGGACTTTCGACGATCGCCTCCGCCCCCTCGACGAGGTTGAGCACGTTCACGCCCCCCCCCGTCTCGTGCTCCACCGGCGCTGTGAACCAGTGGCGACGGGTCTCAATAAACTCGCTCTCGTGAAGCCCGGTCCGCTCCTCGCGCCACCCCGGGCCTGCGGCCAAGGGCTCAATGCGATTCACCAGATTCGATTCGACCCACCCCGTCGTGCGATCCCACTGGACGTTCTGCAGGGCATGATCGAGATGCACCGGCCGCGGCCGGCCGTCGAGTCCCAGCCGTCCCCAGTCCCACATTTTGAAGGTGAAGATGTACGGCGTGGCGCTGATTTCCAAAACCATGCCGTTTTTTCCCGAGCAGTGGACCGTCCCCGCGGGGATGAGAAAGTGGTCGTGCTTCCGGGCCGGCCGCTGATTGACGTACGACTCCGCAGGAAACGGACGATCGGCCGAGCGTTGCGCCTCGCGGAGGTCGCGAATCATCGCCTCGGGGTCGATCCCCTCGCGCAGCCCGAGGAACACGGTCGCATCGTCGCCCGCGTCGAGCATGTAGTAACTCTCGTCCTGCGTGTACTGCAGGCCGAAGGTCCGGCGGATGTACTCCGTGAGCGGGTGAACCTGGAAACTGAGATGCCCCCCCTCCATCGTGTCGAGGAAGTCGAACCGAATGGGAAACTCGGCGCCGAACCTTGCGACGACTTGCTCTCCTAGAAGTTCGTTCGGACGCCAGCGTACAAGGTCGAGCGCGGGGAGTTCGAACCGTGTCTCCTCGAGGTCGAACAGCAAGCTGTTCTCCTCGGGGACGCAATCGAAGCACCAGCCGAAGTTCGGCACGCTGCGATCCAGGTCGCAAACCTCCTTCATCCATTGCCCCCCCCACGGCGCGGGGTCGAACAACGGGACGACGCGAAACGGGCGCGTCGCGGCCCGCTCCAGCCCTGCTTCGACCGTCTCGGCCGGCAGCAGCTTTGGCTCGTGCCGTTGATTCGTGTCGAGGAAGAAGTCAATCTCGTCGAACAACCCGAACTTGTGGCGATCGGCGGCGCGCCACTCGACGAAGTACCCCCGCTTGTACTTGCGGAAGAAATCCTCGTCGCCGTTGTCTGCACCCCAGTTGCCCGCGCCGCGACGATATCGCTGCTGAATCTCCCAGCGGGCCATGTCGGCGTAGACGAGGCAACTGCCGCGCGTCACCAGCGCCGCGCCGACGCCGTACGCCAAGAGCAGTCCCTCGGACCACTCGGCCGCCGTCTGTCGAGCGTCCGCGAGCCGCTGCGGATCGAACCACGCTTCCAACTCGATGCCCGACATGACGCCGAAGATGCGATCGTCGGTCAAGTTGTCCGCGATCTGCGCCGCAACGGCCTGCTCGGGCAACTTCAGCTCGAGCGTCTCAATCACGCGACTCGGCTGCAGATGCCGCACGAGCGCCGCGAGCGTCTCGTCGTCGTCAACCCCCGGGTAGGCATCGACGACCAGCACCGCTCCGGTCCGACCGGGTGCGGAACCGACCTGCCGTAGCCGCGCGGCAATCGCCTCCCACCCGGCGCAAAGCTGCTCCGCGCAGTCCGTCAGATCGATCGCAGGGTACTTATCGTACTGAGTCATACGCTTGACCACGGGCTTTGCGGCGAACTTCGACTCCCCCGTTCGGAGCTCCCCATCGCTCTGTTTCAATCAATCCAAGAGTCTGCGCGATTCGCGTCATTCGCGGATGCTCAGAAACACGATCGCTGGCGCCCCCATCGTCTTGGATTGGCTCGGGGCTTCGCAAGAGGTAACCTTGCGGGAAGACGATCGCAGTTGCGGCGTTCATGCGCCGCGGCCGAGATAGGCCATGGCATTTCAGCGAGCGTCTCGCCCCCTTGCCTTGCGGGTCGCATTGGAATCGGGTTCTTCCTCATTCTTGGTGATGGCGCAGCCCGACAGGTGCTCCGAAGTGCCGCCCTCTGAAAAGTTACGGCCGATTCCCACCCCAATTCTCATCGCACTCCAGCTAGCGTCGCTAATTGCTGAGATTCGTTGAAGTTGCGTTCGTCCCAGTCACCAAGAGTGCGGGAGAACCTGGAATCGTGCAGCGCCCGGCGGCTTAAACGTGCAGCGCTGGGTGGGTGCGGGGATGATGCCAGGCCTCCC
>JAHBXQ010000014.1 GCA_019636345.1 Pirellulales bacterium
CCGCCGACGCCGCCGATCCAAGAGCAAGGAGTGATCAAGTAGGCCAACGCGGGGAGGCCTGGTCTCATCCCCGCACCCACCCACCCAGCGCTGCACTTTCACGGCGCCGGGCGCTGCACTTTTCAAATGCCACTCACACCCGGGCGGAGCTGGCTCGGTTTCTGGGAGTGAGCCGTCCCCGAGTGACCCAGGTCCTCAACCGCCTGAAGTCCTCGCTCAATCAATCGTCTCCACCAGGGCCACTTGGCGATTCTGACGTTGCCTGACCGGGGTCAGATTGTGTCGATCGTCGCAGAAATGGGAGCCAAATGACGACCGAGCCAATTCACCGCCTGCCAACCTGGGAACGAAGTTGCCAGCCTTGATCCCGTGAGTTACATTATGTCGGGACTTGTGGATTTCCCCCGACGTGTTGGGACGCAATGCCTACCACCAAACGAGACCAGATTCTGCGGATGCTCAAGAAGACTCGCGTCCTCCGGCCCCAGGACGTGGAGGCGGTGGGCATCTCGCGCACTTATCTCAACAAACTCCACGCGCAAGGCATCCTCGATCGGCCGAGTCGCGGGCTGTACATCCTCCAGGACGATGAGCCCAGCGAACAACGGTCGCTGGTCGAGGCCTGCCGCCGCGTCCCCCGCGGGGTCGTCTGCCTGCTCTCCGCCCTGCAGTTTCATGGACTCACGACGCAGGCTCCGTTTGAAGTTTGGATGGCGATCGATGAAAAGGCCCGCCTGCCGCGGGTCGATGATCCGCCGCTGCGGATCGTCCGCTTTTCCGGGGTCGCCCTGACGTCCGGCGTGCAGCAGCACGTTGTCGAAGGAGTCAACGTTCGCGTCTATGCGCCTTCCAAGACCGTGGCCGACTGCTTCAAGTATCGCAACAAGATCGGCATCGACGTGGCGATCGAGGCGCTGCGCGATTGCTTGAAGCAGCGGAAGGCTACTTCCGACGAACTCTGGCAAGCCGCCAAAGCCTGCCGGATGACGAACGTCATGCGTCCTTACCTGGAGGCGATGGCGTGACGAACCCGCAGCCACGCAACCTGGTGGCCTCCGTCCGCCAGCGTCTGATGACTCTTGCCCGCGAGCGCGGTGAGGAGTTTCAGCTCGTCCTGACGCGATTTGGACTCGAACGTCTGCCTTACCGACTCGCACAATCGCCGCACGCCGGGCAGTTTGTCCTCAAAGGCGCGGTGCTGTTTCAACTCTGGACCGGGCAGCTCCATCGCTCCACCCGCGATCTGGATCTGCTCGGACAGGGTCAACCATCCACCGACCGTTTGCGGCAATTGTTTCAGGATGTCTGCTCCCTGACCGTCACTGACGATGGTTTGACATTTGTGACCGACGGCATTCAGGCCGAACAGATCAAGGAGGACGATGAGTACCAGGGGATTAGACTGCGGATCGCTGCGCGACTCGGCGACGCCCGTATTCCGCTGCAAACCGACATCGGGTTTGGCGATACCATCACGCCGGGGCCGCAGGCCGTGACCTATCCGACGCTGCTCGATTTCCCGTCGCCACAAATGAACGCCTATCCTCGTGAGACGGTGGTCGCCGAGAAGTACCAGGCAATGGTTCAGTTGGGCATGGCCAACAGCCGGATGAAGGACTTCTATGACGTCTGGATACTGGCCCGGCAGTTTGAATTCGACGGAACAGTGTTGGGCGAAGCCATTCGGGCGACATTCCAACGTCGGCAGACGGCGCTGCCGGACATAACTCCGCTGGCACTGACGCCAGAGTTCAGCGGCGATCGCAATAAGGCCACTCAATGGAATGCATTCCTCCGCAAGGGGCGGCTGACCGACTCCCCGCCGCCACTGGAGGAAGTCGTCGCGCTTCTCGCATCGTTCCTGATGCCGCCCACGCTGGCGTTGGTTTCGAACGAGCCGTGGGGCCGCACCTGGGTTCCGGTGGAGTGGCGGTCGAGGACCGGTCGTTGGAAGCCGTGCCCGCACTGAGCCGCTGCCTACAAACCGATCCGCGCCGACTGCGGCCAACTCACTCGGTCGGGCAACGGGCGTTGTGCCCTCGATCAGCTGTCGCTCGGAAGCAGGCCAAGCTTTGGCAAGGTCAGTTGAAACCACCAGACAATTGCTTCTAACACGCCGTTGCCCTTGAAAAATCCCGGAAGTCATCGACTGCATCGGGCCAGACGAACTTCACCCAGCACAAGTCCGAAAGTGCCTCATGAAGCATTCTCTGGTGTGAGTGGTGACGCAAAGCTCCCCGAGCCGCTCGCTGCCCACATCACGGATTCCTTGAGTCAGACGCTTACGCTCTCAACAGATGACGTCCTCAGACCGAACATGAATGGGCTCCGTGGAACTCACGTCCGATCGAGACGCTGCTGCCGATCAAGCTGCCGGCGGTCAGACGAGACGGGCTGCGGCTCGCCCGTTATTGCCAATCATTGCTCGACTCGGGTCAGGTCGCCAGCCAGACGGAGCAGGCTCGCTTTCTGGGGGGGAGCCGTCCCCGCGCGATCCAGGTCCTCAACCGCCTGTAGTTCTCGCTCAATCTTTCGTCTCCGCCAGGACCCACGGACGAGTCTGACGTTGCCCGAACGGGGGCAGGTTCCGTCGATCGGCGCAGAATTGTTGAGCCATCTGACTCTCGAGGCAATTCACCCGCGAAGTTCTCGACTTCAAGACGCTCGGCGACGCCGTTGATCCAACAGCAAGGAGTGATCAAGTCGGCCAAAGCGAGGAGGCCTGATATCATCCCCGCATCCACCCAGCGCTGCACGATCGCGGCGCCGGGCGCTGTACGCTTCCAGGTTCTTCCTCACTCTTTGGTGAAAGAGTTGGCGCAACCTCGACAACCAGCAGTTGTTGGCCATGCTAGCAATCGAGTTATGCATGCTTAGGGAAGAACTTGTCGTTAGATAACTGCGACTTTGGGCGGCAAGCCGACTTTGGACATCACCAAGTACGAGGAGAACCTGATTCAAAGACCACTCACGCGTCGAGGTGCATCGCGTGACGATTCGCATGCCTGAATCGGGGGGCGTCGCCGACGACCTCGGCGCCCGCAAAACCTCCGTCGACCGCCTCCCTCCAACCGCTCTCGACGGCTCCTTGCGTCTTGACGTGCCGGAAGCAGGAGTTGTCGACGTCGAATTCGCTCTCGTCAGCGCCCGTCGACGGTGAGCTTTCATCGACGGTGATCGCGCGTCGACTCGCGCGCCTGCCGATCGGTCGTCGCTTCGCCGGGGCGAATGGATCGAACCTCTCGCCCCGAAGGACCGCGACGATCGACGCGATCGCCTGCCGGGCCAAGATCGCCGGGAAGATCGTGGCCGGAACCGCGCCGCGTCGCGGTGCGTCGGCCGTCGCGTCCGCCGCGCCGGCCAGGCGATCTGCCTGCGGCGAACCGGCTCAGGCGCTCCATCGCGAACGGCCCCGTCTTGGGCAAGGCTCGGCCCGATTTCGTGAGCCGAAGATTGCCCCCCGCTTGCGGGGCAGGTCTAATGGGTCGCTTCGAGGCTCCCCACCGTTCCTCTCCCCGCCCGCATTGCATGACCGACGATCGCGGTTCCGTCAGCTTGTGGGTCGAGCGGCTCAAGGCCGGCGAGGACGACGCGGCGCGGCTGCTCTGGGAGCGCTACTTCCCCCGCTTGGCGGGACTTGCCCGGCGCAAGCTCGGCGAAGTCGCGCGCCGCGTCGTCGACGAGGAGGACGTCGTCCAGTCCGCCTTTCACAGCTTCTGCCAACGAGCTCGGGACGGAGGGTTTCCCGAACTCGCCGGCCGCGAGGAGTTGTGGCGACTCCTGGCAGTGATCACGGCTCGCAAGGCGACGAACGAGTTGGTGCGATTCCGCCGGCTCAAGCGGGGCCCCGGCGCGTCGTTCGAACCGCCCCCCGGGCAGGATGCGGCGGCCGACCTCGCCGCCGTGGCGGGGGAGGAACCGACGCCGGAGTTCGCGACCCAACTGGTCGAACAGATCGAACTGGCCATGTCCGCCTTGGCCGATCCCCAGTTGTGCGTCGTCGCTCTCTGGAAGTTGGAAGGCCGCACGAACCCGGAAATCGCGCGGCTCCTCGATTGCTCCCTCAGCGCCGTCGAGCGTAAAGTCAGGCACATCCGCCTCCGTCTCGAGCGGCTCCTCCTACCCGACGCATCCGGGGCCTCCTCGGAGACGCATGAACGACCGTCATGACCATCCCCGACCGACCGACGAAGAGCTGACGCGGATCGATGCCGCGTGCGACGCCTTCGAGCGAGCCTGGAAGGGGGGCCGCACGCCGACCATCGAAGCCTGGCTGACGCAGTTTTCCGCCGTCCCCGTCGCGGCCCTGTTTCCGGAATTGCTGCAGCTCGAGATCGAGCTCCGCCGCGACCGGGGGGAATCGCCCGCGGCCGCGGAGTACGCGTCGCGCTTTCCTGCGCAGCGGAGTCTCGTCGAGCGCGTCCTGCGTTCGCGGGGGACCGAGACGACCGGCGGGGAGGGGGCCGCGGACCGCGAGACCGCGGCCCCGACCCGATCCTTCGCCCGTCCGCAGGAGGCGGCCGGGTCGGGGCGGCTCGCCGTCCGTTGCCCGCATTGCCATGCCTCGGCGCGCGTCGCGGTCGACACGGAGTTGACGGATCTCACGTGCGAGTCGTGCGGGAGTCGGTTCAGTCTCGTCGATCGCCCCGAGGCGACGCAAACCGCCCCGCCGCTCGCCCGCCTCGGACGATTCGAGTTGCTCGAACGGTTGGGAGTCGGAGGCTTCGGGAGCGTCTGGAAGGCGCGCGACAAGGAACTCGATCGGATCGTCGCGGTGAAGATTCCTCGTCGCGAGACGCTTGATCCGGAATCCCAGGAGAAGTTCTTTCGCGAGGCCCGCGCCGCGGCTCAGCTGCGGCACCCGGGGATCGTGAGCGTCCATGAGGTGGGGCGCGACGGGGACTCGATCTACATCGTCAGCGATTACGTTCGGGGAGCGACCCTCGGGGACTGGTTGACGGGGCAGCGGCTCACGAGCCGCGAGGCGGCGGCGCTCGCGGCGAAGCTCGCCGATACGCTCCACTACGCCCACGAGCGCGGGATCGTCCACCGCGACCTCAAGCCGGCGAACATCCTGATCGACGGGGACGGCGAGCCCCATCTCACGGACTTCGGCCTCGCCCGCCGCGACGTCGGCGAAGTCACCGTCACGCTGGACGGTCAGGTCCTCGGGACCCCCGCGTACATGTCTCCCGAGCAGGCGATGGGGGAGGCGCACAAGGCCGATCGCCGCAGCGACGTCTACTCGCTCGGCGTCGTCCTCTTTCAGCTCCTCACGCACGAGTTGCCGTTCCGCGGGAACGCGCGGATGTTGATTCATCAAGTCGTCCACGACGACCCGCCCAGTCCGCGCACGCTCGACGCGAGCATTCCCCGGGACCTCGAAACGATCACGCTCAAGTGCCTCGAGAAGGACCCCGCCAAGCGCTTCGCGACGGCCCTCCTCCTGGCCGAGGAACTCGGACGGTTCCTTGCCGGGGCCCCGATCGAAGCCCGACCGATCGGCGCCGTCGAGCGGTGGTGGCGCTGGGCCAAACGGCGGCCGGGCTTGGCGTCCCAGCTCGTGCTGCTGCTGGTCGCCACGATCGCGAGCACGACCCTGGGGACGTGGGCCCTCCGCGCCGAGCGTCGCGTCGTCGGCGAACGGAACGAGGCGATCGCCCAGCGCGACGCCAAGGAAGACGCCCTCGCCCGACTCCAAGTCGCGACGGCGACCGCCCGTCGGAACGAGGTCGTCGCGCTGGAGCGACTGGCCGCCGGGTTGATCGCGGCGGGCGACGCGAAACTCGCCTTGCGCGAGGCGGGGGCTCGCGGCAGCTACCGGGAGGCCCGCGACGTGGCAAGATCGCTCGGCCGCTCCGAGCTTCCCGCCGTCACCGGGATCCTGGCGAGTTGCGCCGACCAGCCGCTCCCCTTGCTCGGAGCCGACGGAACGCAAGCGAGCGTCGGAGGCTATGGGGCTGACGACGACGGCGAGGCCTGCCGCGGGGCGGTGACCCCCGACGGGCGCCGCGTCGTCGTCTGCCGTTACGGACGTCCGTTGTCCGTCTGGGATCTGCGGACCGGGACCCTCGTTCGACGTTGCGAACCTGGCGGGGAGCCCTTCCACGCCGTGGCGCTCTCCCCCGACGGCGAGACGGCCTTCACGGCCGGCGCCGACGGCGTGGTTCGGAGCTGGGATCTCGCCGCCGGTCGGCAGTTGCGCGAGTATCGCGGTCACGAGGGACCCGTGTTCGCCGTCGCCGCGGCTCCGGACGGACGGAGTCTGGCCTCCGCCGGGACGGATCAGACGGTCAAGCTTTGGGATCTCGCGACCGGGGCGGAGTCGCGGTCGCTCGCCGCCCCGGCGTTCATTCATGCTCTCGAGTTCTCGCCCGGCGACGGGCGGCGGCTCCTCGGCGGGGGCGAGCCGGAAGCGATCGTCCTCTGGGACGCGACCGACGGGAGAAAACTCCTCGATCTCCGCGAGGGGTCCGGGTCCGCGGTAACGTCGATCGCGTTCGGGCGCGACGGCACGACGGCCCTCTCAGGGAGCATGGGCCAAAACGTCGTCTTGTGGGACCTCGAGTCGGGTCGACCGCTCCGGAATTTCGCGGGGCACACGGCGCCGGTCGAATCGGTCGCGGTCGCTCCCGACGGCCGCCGGGCCTTGTCCGGTTCCTTCGACGAGAGCATGCGGTTGTGGGACCTCGAGACCGGCGCCGAACTCGCCGTCTGGCAGGGGCTCGGTCAATCTCCGCGGTGGCTCGCGTTCGCGCCCGCCGACGAGGTCGCCGTGGCGGGGGATTTTCAGGGACGCGTGCGGCTCTGGTCGCTCCGCGACGCCAACGACCTCCCGACGCTCCCCGGCCACAAGGGCCGCGTCTCAAGCTTGGCCGTGTCGAAGGACTCGCGGTTGCTCGCCTCGGGGAGTTTCGACGGGACGCTTCGCCTCTGGGACGTCGCGACGGGTCGACCGCTCCGCAGCATCGACGCGAAAGGAAGCCCGACGTGGTGCGTCTCGCTGGCGCCAGACGGCCTGACGGCGGCGTCGGCCCATGAAGACGGCTCGTTGGCGATCTGGGACGTGGAGACGGGCCGGCGTCTCCTCCAGATCGCGGCGCACGACAAGATCGCCACGAGCGTCGCGTTTGCGCCCGACGGCTCGGCGTTGCTGTCGGGCAGCTCCGACGCGACGCTCAAGCTCTGGGACCCGCACGACGGGACGCCGCTCCGCACGTTCCCAGGGCATGCGACGACAGTCCACTCCGTAGCGTTCGCCCCCGACGGCCGGACCGCCTATTCGGGATCGTTCGACGGCACGCTCAAGTCGTGGGACGTCGCCACGGGGCGCGAGTTGCAGACGTATCGCGGCCACGCGCATTGGGTCCTGCCGATCGCCGTCTCTCCTGACGGTCGGCAACTCGCCTCAGGGAGCTGGGACCGCGCGTGGGGACTGTGGGACGCCGCCGCGGGGCGACGGCTGGCGATGCGGCCGGCGGCGACCGACGTCGTCTCGTCGGTCGCGTTCACTCCCGACGGCAAGCTCCTCGTCACGGGGAGTCTCGATCGGACCGTCGCCCTATGGGATCTCGAGCGGACCGAACTTGTCCGCACCTTCGCCCTCCATGCCGACGGGGTCGCCAGCGTCGTCTGCTGCCCGGACGGATCGTTCACGTTTTCCGGCGGCCGCGACGGGTTGATCCGCCGCTGGGAGTGGGATCGTCCTGCGACCTACGACCGCTTCGCCGCGTCGCTCTCCAAGGCCCGCGCGACTCTGGAGACGCGTCCCCGCGATCCAGAGGCCCGCGCCGAGTTTGGGCGGTGGTTCGCGTTCCGGGGAATGTTCGCCTGGGCCGCCGAGGAACTTGAAGAAGCGCGGCGGGGAGGAGCGTCCGTCTCAATTCTGGAGCTCGCCCGCTGTCACTGGCAGGCGGAGAATTGGGGCGCAGCGGCCGGCGAGTTTCGGCGAGCGCGCCTCCAGGGGGAAGCCCCGGCGACCTACCTCGACCTCTGCCTGGCCGCGGTCGAACAGTCCGCCGCCGAATAGCCGTGCGGCCCCCCCGCGCATTGCCGGCAAGGTGTTTGGGGCGTCGGCTCCGTCACCGTTCCCCTTGGTCGACGAATTGCGGACGTGTCGCAACGACTTGGCGTGCAAGAGGTTAGGGGGCGGCGCTCCCCCCTGTCGGCGGAATTCTCCCAACAGGATGAAGGGGTTTGGAGCCGGTCGTTGATTTCCAGGGTAGAGGGGCGCCGCAAGCCCCTCGCGTTCGGCACGACACGCTTGCCCAGGAACCCGCCATGTTCTCGTTCAAATCCCTCCGCCGTGGAACAACCCGCCGCCGCAACCGCGACCTGAAGTCCGATCGTCGGGGGCAGGGGCCGCGCCGGCTCGCAATCGACCCGCTCGAGAGCCGCGAGCTGTTCTCGGTCTCGCAGATCGGCTTGGCCAAGGACGGGTTGTTGAGCATCCGCTCCGACGATACGGCGACCCACGTCGAGGTGAGCCGGGCCGGCTCGGCGATTCGCGTGATCGACCGAACGACCGACAACGTTTGGAACTTCCCCGCAAGCAAGGTGACCACGGTCGAGTTCCACGGCGGGCGGCGGGGCGACTGGTTTTCGATCGCCCCGATCGGGGTTCGCGCGATCGCCTACGGCAACGGCGGGAACGACGTGCTCATCGGCGGCAACAAAGACGACGTCCTCCGCGGCAATTCAGGCCACGATCGAATTTGGGGCGGGGACGGCAACGACGTCCTCCGAGGCGACGCGGGAGACGACGAACTCTACGGCGGCGCCGGCAACGACGAGCTGGCCGGGCACGCCGGCGACGACAAGTTGTACGGCGAACTCGGACACGACGTCATGAACGGGGGGGATGGCGACGACCGGATGTGGGGCGGCTACGGCAACGACGTGATGTACGGCCATCGCGGCAACGACCTCCTGTGGGGGGAGTGGGACAACGACAAACTCTACGGCGAAGGGGACGACGACTCGCTGTACGGCGGATCGGGAACCGACCATCTGGACGGAGGCGACGGCAACGACGGCCTGTACGGCGGCGACGGTGCCGATACGCTTCGCGGGGGCGCCGGGGCCGACCGATTTCTGAAGTTCCTCCCCACGCCGAGTCGCTTCTCCGACATCGTTATGGATCGCGCCGCGCACGACGCCGTCGTCAACTTCCGGGATCTTCCGAGGTCCACCTCCAACTTCACCGGCTTCGGCCCGGTGACGTTCGCCGCCGGAGCGTGGAGCGACGCGGAAGTCGAGACCATCGACGTCGCGCTCCGCAATCTCCACCAAACTACGGGCAACACGCGGCTCCTCAAACTGGCGAACGGGAGCGAGATGATTTTCGCCCGCGCCGGCGCGCAGCAGACCGCGCTTCCCGGCGGCGTCCAGATCATGGGCGGCAACGGCGGCAACACGATCACGTTCACGCCCGCAAGCTTGTCAACGCCGCAGTCGGCTCAGACGACGACGTACCACGAAGTCGGCCACTTCTGGGACGATCACCACGAGAATCGGTTCACGGGCGAGTTCCGCCAAATCGCCGGCTGGGTGGAATCGACCCGGCCGCTCCCTGGCTTCGTCGGATCGTCGGCGGCGGGCGACACGTGGCAGTACCGCGCGTCGGCGACCGGCTTCTCCCGCGACAATTGGGACCGCTACGGTCGGTTCAACCCCTTCGAGGACTATGCCACGAGCTGGGAAGCTTACTTCGCTCTGCGGTTTCACGGGAACGCCGGCAACTACCAAGTCTCCCAAGCCCGACTGAGCGTCATCGACAGGCTGTTCGCCTCGTTGGCTTGAGGCAGCCGCGCGGTCGGCGGCGGGAAGGGCGGCCGCGGACGACCCGCGGCCGCTCCCTGCCTCAATCGTTCCGACGCCTCGCCGTGCGGAGCGCGCTCGCCTCGGGACCCCGCGACGCAAGGACCGTCTTGGGCCCGCCTTAGTCGCGACGCAACTCGTCGCTTCCCCTTGCCTTTCCCATCGACTTGAACAAGGAACCTCTCATGTCTCGATTGCTGCAGGGCGTTGTTGTCGCGGCGACGATCGCCGGAGCGTGGTTCGCGTCTGCGAACGTACGGGCGTACACGTTCGTCAACGTCGCCGATCTCACGAACCCGGCGCCGAGCGGGGCTTTTCAGTACTATTACGCCCCGACGATCAGCGGCTCGACCGCGACGTTCTCCGGGAAGTTCGGCGAGAGCTTCGCCGACGGGCTGTTCACCGGCGCCGGCGGGTCGCTGACCGTGATCGCCAAGCAGGGGGACGCGCCGCCGGCCGGGGGGATCAACACGATCGGCAACTACGCCAGCAGCGGAGCGGGGGTCGCGTTTTGGGCCTCCTTCGGGAGCGGCGGCGAGGGCGTGTTTCGTTCCGAGAACGGCGTCTTGACGACGATCGCGCTCAAGGGGGGCGCCGCGCCGGTGGGCGCTTACGAGGAGTTCGGATCGCCCGCCGTCAGCGGAAGTGCCGTCGCGTTCACGGGCCACTACGACGACCTGGAGAAGACGGCCGTGGTCCGCGGCAGCGGCGGACCGCAGACGATCATCGCCAAGTCGGGCGACGCCGCCCCTGTCGGGAGCTTCCGCGGCCTCTACGACGTTTCGATCAGCGGCAACAGCGTCGCGTTCGTGGGGGGATACGACACCGACGGCGAGGGGGTGTTTCGCGGGTCCGGCGGGGGACTGACGACGATCGCCAAAACGGGCGACACGGCGCCGACGGGCGTGTTCGAAGCCTTCTACGGCAGCGCGATCAGCGGCGACGCCGTGGCCTTCGCCGGTAGCTACCAGGGGGGCGAGGGGATTTTCATCGGCAACGGCGGGCCGTTGACGACAATCGTCAAAACGGGCGATCCGGCCCCGATCGGGGTTTTCACGGACGGCAGTCGACCGGCCTTCAGCCACGGCGTCGCCGCGTTCTTGGGATACTATGACAACGACGACGCACACGGGATCTTTCTCGGCAGCGGCGGACCGCTCGCCGCCGTCGTCAAGACGAGCGACCCGCTGTTCGGCAGCACGGTCGTCGACCTCGGGCTCGACGTCTTCGGGTTCGACGCCGGCGGTTCAGGCAATCTGGCCTTCTCCTACGCGCTGGCCAACGGGCAAGAAGGGATCGCCGTCGCCCTCGCGCTGACCGGCGACTTCAACAACGACGGAATCGTCGACGGCTCGGACTTGCCTCGCTGGAAGAGCGGGTTTGGAACGGCCGTTCACGCCCAGTTCGCGCAAGGCGACGCCACCGGGGATCGCCGAGTCGACGGGGCCGACTTCCTCGTCTGGCAACGGAACGCAAGCGGCGCGACTCTTGCGCTGAACGCGACGCCCGTATGCGAGCCCGCGTCGCTCGGCTTGCTGCTCCTGGCGAGCTGGCCGATGCGACTGCGGGCCCGCCGAAACGTACGGCGGTTCGCCGCGTCGTGACGCCCACGGTCGCCCGTCGTGTTCGCGGCATTTGGTTCGAGGCGAACGTCGCACAGCGATGACGATTGTGAGTGGCATCGAAAAGGGCAGCGCTCGACGGGAGAATCTTGGCGCGCAAATAAGTGCAGCGAGCCCGATGTGTGTGGCTTGCTGATGTGCGAATGTGAGAGGCCGAACCGGGGTCGCAAGCCCCGTGCTTGGCATCACTTGAGTTCGCAGATCAGGAAGCGAGGCGCGCCAGGAAGCACCGCAACATATGGAGTTATGGGCGACCATCGACGTCGGCGCCCACGTCGGCCTCTTGACAGTGCTCTGCCACGAGTCGTGGCCCGAGGCGAGGATCGTCGCGGTCGATCCGCATTCGGAGCGGTTCGAGTTGCTCGAGCGGAACACGGCTCACATCCCAGGGGCGCCGTTGCTGCGGACCAACGCGGTGGTGACGAACTTCGACGGAACATGCCTGATCGCCGCGGCCGTGCCGCACAACCGCTTTGGCAATCATGTCCTCGAGATGGGGAACGAGCTCGAACTGCGGCTCCACGGATCCGGGATAGAGGCGACGGCGATTTTGGTCGAGTCGCTTTGGGCTCGCATCGGCGAGTTTGGAATCAAGCATGTCGAACTGCAGAAACTCGATTGCGCGGAGGCGGAGCACGCGATCGTCGAGGCGTTGGCCGCGACCGGAAGGCTGGCCGACGTCTGCCAGACTCGAGGGGAGCGGCATGGGTGCATTCACCGGCCGCAGCTGGCGAAGGTGCTGGCCGAGACGCACATCGCCCCCGTCGCTGCCAATGCGCCTCATGATTTCGGACAGTTGGCGAGCCGTCGGAGGGGACAATACCGCACCGGCGGCAGCGACGACTTTCGGTTGCCAAGGCCGTCCCGAACGGGAGGGTTGAATTTGCCGAGCGACCAGTGCGGTTTCCGCGTGCCGATGCGGAGCCGATCGTGCGGAATTGCCGCAGCCAGACAAGCCGAAGTCGGCCCCGTCGGAATGTGCGGCAGACCCCCGAGAAACGCTGTAACGCGCTGCCCAGCAACGAGTTAGCAGGGCTCCCGTCGTCCGCGTTGACGTCAATCTGCCAGCGACGTCGGGGCGGGCATCGCAATTGCGGCGTCTCCGCTTGCCGAGCGCGTTGTGCGGCGGAGTTGCGCGCGTCGAGGGTCGTTCGCTCGCGCGTCCGTCGGCGTCAGGCGAACGGCGCAGGAGCACCGCAGTTTCTGGCGGGGAGTTCCTGGCAACGACGGAATCGCCTGGGCCCGCGAGACAATGCCTGCTTCTCGGTTTGGCCGCAAGCTCTACTCCTCCGACGAGTGGAATCTGATTTCCCATCGGCTGGCGTTATCTCAGCAAGAACTGCGAATCGCTCAGGCCGTCCTTGACGACGCGCACGAGGGCGCGATCGCGGAGGCATTGGGGATCTCCTCGCATACCGTCCACACGCACCTGGAGCGCCTGTACCGCAAGCTCCAGGTCAAGAGCCGGGTCGAGCTCGTCGTGCGGAT
The DNA here is from genome assembly GCA_019636345.1 of Pirellulales bacterium. Classification (NCBI taxonomy): domain Bacteria; kingdom Pseudomonadati; phylum Planctomycetota; class Planctomycetia; order Pirellulales; species Pirellulales bacterium. Next base: position 12,930 of record JAHBXQ010000014.1, read on the forward strand.
CGCCGCCTGTCACTTGCAGATCTGCCAGGAAGTCGACAGCCCGGCCGCCCCTTTGTGAGGCCAGTTCGCTGCCAGCGGGTATCCCCTGCGCAGCCGACGGCTGACTAGCCGACTGTCGTTCGCCGGACGCACTTGCGAGACTGGACCCTGGCTTTGGCGGCGGTTGCGGCGTCCGCGACCAATCCAGAGCCGGCAAGCGGCCAAGCGGCGGCCGTCGCAAACATCGTCGCGAACAATGCGTGACGAGGGCGGAGAACCGCTGCGGCGGCGGACGCCGCTGTCTGGGTGAAAACGGCCAACACAACAGGCGCCACGAATTACAGCACGTTTCACGAGGCTGACGCCCCCTGCCGGGCGACAGGACGGGCGCCGCTTGCTCATGCAAAGGTGCAGTCCCATGTCCCGTTCATCTGTTCGGAGTCGACTCGCCGCCGGCGGCGTCTTGGTCGCGTTCGTCGTGCTGCCGGCGGCCGGAGCTTGGGGCCAAGAGGTCCGCTTGCCCGGCACGTGGTACGATCAGGACAAGCACCACCTTGCCGCCGAGGCGTGGGCCGGCGCTTCGTGGACACGCAACTACTTCGACGACGCCAACGGAAACAACCGGTTTGATCCGGGCGAGGCCTGGGACGAAGTCTCGCATCCCGGCTGGCTGTACTTCCCCGACAATAGTTGTTGGGCCGCTTCGGCCGCCAATTTGCTTCGCTACGTCGGCGGACCGGACCGCTACCACAACTGGGTCTATGTCGCGGGGACCGGGCCGACGGGCAACCAGTTCTGGCCCAACACCGGCGCCCCTGTGGACGCATTAGAGGCGGACGGATACGCCACGGAAGTCCACGACGGCGAGTGGCTCGGCGATCCGCCGATCTATCAATGGACGGTGGATCCGACCGTCTGGTTCGAGGCTCGCTTTCAGGACACGTTGCCGGTCTCGATGAACATCCATTTCGTCGGATCGACAAGCCACCTGTTGACGGTCTATGCCATCGACCGCACGGCGCAGACCGTCGTCGTGGCCGACTCCGACCAGGACCCCTTCGGCAATAACTTCGCAACCTACAGCTATACGTGGAATCCGGCGGCGGGCTTCTGGGAACTCCAGGGGACGGGTTACGCGCTGGTGCGCATCAACAGCGGTACGACCTTCGCCACGAACGATTTCATCGGGGGCGGGGCCGGCGGCTCGGGGTCCAGTTGGAACAACCCGGCCAACTGGTCGGCCGGCCACGCACCCGCGTCCAATGAATTGCCCAAGATCCACTTCCAGGGTCTGGGCACGGTGAATCTCGACAGCTTCGCCGCAACGCTCAAGACCGTCCTGCGCGGCCAGACCAAGCTGAACGTCTCTGCCGCCGGCCTGCTTCGCACTCAAACGATGTACGTCGGAGACACGGCCCAAATCTGGGTCGATCGCGGCGTGTTGGACGTGGAGGAGGAGGCCGTCAACGACAGCCTGATCCTCGTCTTGCCCGGCGCCTACGTTGAAGCCGACTGGATGCGGGTCGGATCGCGCGACGACGGCGCGATCGTCCAATCCGGCGGCGACTTCAGCACGACCGTCAACGGCGGGTTGAGCCTGGGCGAGCAACCGAGCGTGCAAGGAGCCTATCAAATCCTCGCTGGCCGCGTTTATGCCGCCCAGCTTGAAGTGGGCCACCGCGGCCTCGGCGCTTTCACCCATAGCGGCGGCGCCGTGCTGGCGCCTCTGCACCTTCACGTGGGCGATCTGCCCGGCAGCGTCGGAACCTACAGTCTCAGCGGCGCGGCGTCCTCGCTCCAGGCGGCTACCGAGTTCATCGGCCGCGAAGGAACCGGCGTTTTCAATCACTACGAAGGATCGAATCAGTGCGACGGCGCGCTCTGGATCGGTCATTACGACAATAGCCACGGCGAGTACTACCTCCATGCCGGAACGCTCACGACCGTCGACATGGAAATCGGCGGGTATCTCAACGCCTATGGATTCGTCCGGCAATCGGGCGGCGAGTGCGTCGTCGAGCGCGATCTGGACATGGCGCAGTTCAGCCAATTCAGTCAGGGCGAGTACCGACTCGATGGCGGCGCGCTGCGCGTCGGGCGCAATGAAATCGTCGGCGGCGCCGGAACCGCCTTGTTTGTTCACAACGGCGGCCTGCACGAAATCGGCGGGAACCTGACGATCGGCGCCGCTCCAAACTCCAGCGGCGCCTACGTCATTCAGAACGGAACGCTCGACGTGGCCGACGGATCCCTTGCCGTGGGTTACAACGGCGGCGGTCTGCTGCAGTTGTCGGGCGGGACGGTCATCGCCAATCGATTGGATATTCATTCGGGCGGCTTGGTGCAGGTGGCGACCAGCGGCAATCTCTACGCCGACCTCATCGACCTGTCCGTCGGCGGCAGCCTCGTCACCACGGGACCCAATGCCACGATTCTCACCAACGGCATCAACGGGCTGGGAAGCTCGTTCACCGTCAACGGCAATCTGGGCGTCGGCTGGGCGGGCGGCAGCGGCGTGGGCAGCCTGACCGTCGGCAGCGGCCAATCGCTCGACGTCACCAGCGTGCTCTATCTGGGAGACAGCTCCACGGGAACCGTGACCGTCGCGGGCGGCGGGCAGGCCGTCATCAACCAGGCCCGCGTCGGCGACCACGGCGCCGGCACGCTCGTGATCACCGGCAACGCCTCGCAGGTCACGCAACAAGGCGAGTTCTACTTCGGCCACTCTGGCGCCGGAGCAGGGGGCCATCTGCGAATCGAGAACGGCGGCGCGCTTCTCGGCAATGGTCGGAACGGTTTCCTGGGAGTCGGCGCCGGCACGACCGGCTCTGCGCTGGTGAGCGGGGCCAACTCGCGGTGGACGAACTTGGCCAATCTCTACGTCGGCGGAAACGCGACGGGCCCGATGGGCAGCGGCGTCCTCACGGTCTCCGCGGGCGGGCGGGTCCAGGCGAACTCCTCGCTGCAGGTGTGGAACACCGGTCGCGTTGAACTGTCAGGCGGCGAAATTTCTGCCGGTTCGTTCCTCGTGCAAAACGGCGGCGCGTTCGTCCACCAGAACGGCGTGCTCACGGTCGACGGCGGCCTGTTCAGCCCGGGTACGACGTACAACTACTCCATCGACGGCCCCACGGCGAGCGAGCTCCCGACCGTGGCGCTCAAGAATGTCGCCAGTGCGAACATCCCCAATACGCTCTTCGTCGGGTACGACCACGCCGGCGAACTAAGGCTGGAGAGCGGCGCCGTCATGCGCAGCTTCAACGGTCGAATCGGTTGGAACGCCGGTGCGAGCGACGGCCGCGTCCACGTTGCCGGAGGTCACTGGATCAACACGGCCGACTTGGAAATCGGCGTCCGGAATCGGGGACAGATGTCGATCAGCGGCGGCGGCGTAGTGCGAAACACCGTGGGAGCGATCGCCGCGGTCGCCGGCTCCACGGGCGAGGTGGCGGTTGCCAGCGGAGGCGAGTGGGAATGCTCCGACGCCCTGTACGTAGGAGGCAAAAGCTCTCCCGGCGGCGTCGGCACGCTCGCAATCAGCAGCGCCGAGGTCTCAGCCACGCAGGTCACCGTGTGGCCGCAAGGCCGAGTCTCGCTTGACAGCGGCACAATTCAGGCGAACAGCGTCGACATCGAGGGCGGCGTGTTGGAAGGCGTCGGTTCTCTCGCTCTGGACGGGCCGCTGACCAATCGCGGACTCGTCGCCCCCGGTCTGCCGATCGGCGCGCTCACCATGCGGGGCGGCGACTTCGTGCAATCCGAGTTCGGCGAGTTTTCGGTCCAGATCGGCGGGAATCGTCTCGTCGACCGACTCTCGATCAACGCCGGCGCCGCGTGGCTCGACGGCGCCCTGCACGTGTCGCTCGCCAACGGATACGTTCCGCCGGCGGGGAATCAGTTCGAGATCCTGTGGGCGGAGCATCGCGTGTTCGACACGTTTGATCCGCTCTTGAGCGTGTTCGAGCCGATCGGCGGCGGACTCGGCTGGCACGTTGACTATCGCGAGTACAGCGTCGTGCTTCAGGTGTCCCAAACGGCGTATCTGGAAGCCGATTTCGACGAAGACGGCGACGTCGACGGGGCCGACCTGACGATGTGGCAAGGCGGCTACGGCCTGAACGCCAACGGCGACGCCAATGGCGACGGCGTCACCGACGGCGCCGATTTTCTTGTTTGGCAGCGGCAGTTGGGCAGCGGCGCGACGTCCATAGCCCACGCTGCCGGCGTAGGTTATGACGGCGTCCCGGAGCGAAGAACCTCGTGATACTCTCTGGCTGCCTAGCCGGATTGTGGTTGCTGCCGCGAAGGACGAGGTGCTGCGCTGCACAAGAAACAATGACTGGCGAGATCTGCGGCCAAACAGAGGTCGCGCTCACTTGAGCGGGCGCAGAGTTCGTCCAAAAGGGAGGTAGTGTCCAAATCCTGGATCGGACCAAAGCGGTGCGTCAGCGGCGGCATCGGGACCGCCGGAGCGAGCGCGGCGGCGCCGGTTCACTCCGGCAACGACGGAGGTGAGTCATGTCCCGCAAACACGTTCAGCCACGGTGGCTCTTGGCCATGGCAGTCGTGCTGCACACATTCTGCGCAGCGGATTTGACGTTCGGCGGCGTTACGCGGACTTGGAAAGGCGATAACCCGCCGAACAGTCCGTGGTACTGGGACTCTCACACCTACTTCTGGAGCGGTTGGGACCCGGCCGGAAATCCGGACTATGACGACAACCTGTACGTTTTCAGCGGCAGTTCGGTATGGAACCGTCCTTATCCGGTGGCGGCTGGCTACGAGGGTGAGCTCGTCATCAGTAAGCCCGGGACGTTGGTGTCTCACCCGGGACCAATTAACGACAATTGGCCTGGTTATTCATGGGGGCTGGCAGACCTATACATCAAGAGCGGCACGTTCAAGATTGCCGACGGCGCCGTCATGATCTGGGATCCCTTCATACCGGATGAAGGTGATCCAGGCGGACACAGAATCTATGTGGAATCGATCATTGGCGTCGGCCAGGGCGCGCAAGCGACTCTCGAAGTGTCGGGGAACGGCGCCCGCCTCAAGGGGACGCTCCTCGATCTCCTGATCGGAGTTCCGCCGGGGGGAGACTCTCATGGTGTTCTGAGAGTTCTCGACGGAGGAGTTATCGAAGCGCATAAGTTGTATCCTGGCGCTGGCGGCGGAATCGCGGATATCGAGGTTACGGGCACAGACTCAAAGCTTGATCTACAACTGCTCGCGAAGATCGCCCGCCCTGGTGCGACGACGATCTCCGCCGGCGGGACCCTCGACACAACAGATCTCACCGTCGAGGGCGGCGAGCATTACGCTCATGGGGCCTGGGTCACATTGCCTCATTCACTGGTCATCGAAGACGGCGTCGTTCAAGCCTGGGGGTCCGTCGTCTTGGGGGACCATTACGACGTCGACGTCACCATCCGAAATGGCGGCCAGCTGCGGTACGCCGAGAGCATCATGCTGGCCAAGGACTCCGACTCGCAGGCGCACGTCGTCGTGACAGGACCGGGCAGCTCGCTCAGCGTCGCCAATATTCACGACACTCTCACCATGGGGCTGCACGGAACCGCCACGCTCGAAGTGCTCAACGGCGGCTCTGTGTATGGCGGACACGCGGGCATCAGCTCGCAATGGCCTCACGATCAACCCAGTCTCCTGGTGAGCGGCAAGGATAGCCAATTCCTATATGAGACGCTCAACGTGGGCAGGAGCCTGATCGTCGTCGAGAGCGGCGGGCTCCTAAAGAGCACGACCTCGATATTCGAGTCCGAAGACATTATCGGCAATGACATGAGCTCTGGGGCCGAAGATGCCGCGGTGAAGGTCAGCGGTAACGGCTCCCAGTGGGAAAACTACTATGGCGCCGTGGTAGTCGGCCGCGGTCGCGGCGTCGGCGAGTTGCTCGTTGAAAACGGAGGGTATGCCCATTTTGCCCAACTCAAGATCGGCCACATGATTCCGGATGTTGCGAATGGAGTGGGGGTCGTCGGCATCAGCGGGCCGAAGTCCGAAGTTCTCGTTCGCGGCCTTCCTGACTACTACGGATTAGGTCCGTCGTTGATCGTTGGCGATGGCCACCACGGTTACGTCAACATCACGAACGGCGGCAAGCTGAGCGGACCGGAGACTTGCCTGGCGCCCGTGTCCGGCTCGAAGGCCGAGGTCAACGTGGCCAACTACGGCTCGCGCATGGAATTGTCGGCGCTCTATATTGGCGGCACGGAATCGGCGTCCGGCGGCCAGGCGACGTTGACTTTGAAAGACAAGGCTGTGGTTGAAGTCTATGAAGACATGAAGGTCTGGGGCCTGGGTTCATTGATACTCAGTGGGAAGAGTGTGCTGAAGGTTCACGGAGAAAAGCTCACGCTTGCCAATCAAGCGAACTATCAGGCGGAGCCTGGCGCGTGGATTCAGTTGCTGGGCACCAGCCTAGTGATTGAAAACACCAATCCGGACGACCTAGCAGGGTTTGCGAACACGACGCTCGTCTTCGCCGGCGGCGATGGGGTGACCGACACGATTGAAATCGCAGGCGTCGATGGCGGGCGCTCGTGGACGAACTTCAGCGACAACTTCACGATCGGCCGGCTGGAAATTGGCACGCCGACGCGCCCGGGTCATGTGCTGCTGGCGGATGAGTTCGCAAACCGGCTAGGCGCCAACGAAGCGCTCTATGTCCGCGAGTTGGTGATCCACCCCGGCTCATCGTTGGACCTGGGCGGGCGACGGCTGTATGCGCTCGATGTCTGCGGGGGAGAAGAGTTCGTGCAACCCAACGGCGGCGAGCTTCAGAAGGCCGGCTACATCGAGCGACTTTGGACGGACATCGACTTCGGCGCTTATCTTCCGCCGGGCGGTGACACGGGACGCGGCACGCTCCACTGGTACGCGACCGCCGATCTGACGATGGAATCCGACCAGCAACAAGAGACGACGGGCAACGCCAACGTGCAGTTGTTCGCCTATCTGCTGGCGGACCAGTCGGCGGGCGGCGCGGCCCACGGCGTTTTCGGCCAAGGCCTGCTGACAATTCGCAACGAGTTCGGCGCCATGATCCTTGAGGCTGAGTTGGAAGGGCTGCACTTGTTCGAACTGGCTGATGGCACGCTGCACGGCTCATTGCTCGTGCCGGTCATCGAGCACTCACTGCCGGGCGCCTTACCGCGCTACTTTACCGACACTATGCGATTGAGCGTCCATGTCCAGGGCGCGTCGATCGATCATTTCGGCCAGTATTGCAGCGGCACGATGCATCTGGAGCTGAGCCCTGTGCCCGAGCCTAGCGGCGCGCTGCTGGCGGCGCTCCCGGTCGCGTGGTCGTGGTACGCGGCGCGACGCCGGCCTGTTCGCCGGCGTCGCCGGGCTAATCGGCCTTGCCATGAAGATATTCGCGTGAGAGGGCCGTTTGGTGTGAAGCGACCTGTGAATCCGCGACCGCTCCCGCAGTCGAGGCATTAGCCGCAGAGGTCGCCCCGTCCTAACTCGCCAACAGCGCCGAACCCGCCGCGGGCCCTTGCGAATCGCTTGACATCGGAATCGTCTCCTTCGTGCGTCAGGCTAACGCCTGTCAAGGAGAATTCCACTTCCGACTGAGCCGGGACGGCCAGCGTGGCAAGTCACGCTGGCCGTGGGCTCGGGTGCATCGGCTGATCCGCAAGTATCTGCCAAACCCGCGTATCATTCAGCCCCGTCCAAACATCCGGCATCACGCCCGAATCAGAAGCAGGATCCGTAGGAAGGGACACTTCACGTACGGATCTGTGCGGGGGGGCTCCGGCGACGGCGGTCCCGACCGCGATCGCCACCTCATCGTCGCCCAGAATGAAGACTGCGACGAGGCGAGGAGTCAAAACAACGCCTGAAACTGAGTCCGTACCAGCACGCCGTCGTCGCCGACCAGAACGTCGCTGCCGGTGCTGTTCACCGGGCTGCCGTCAAGGACTGTGACGTCCGCCGACAACTTGAAGTTTTGCGTATTCCGCGGGTAGTAGGAGAATCCGACCGCGCCCCCCTTCCGGACGCCCTGCTCCCCGCCGACGTAAGAGAACTGTCCGTTCAGTTCCCACTGTTGGGGGACCAAGAAGAAGCCTCCTTCGACGTAGAAGCCTTGCTGCAGCCCGACCGACGGGACGGGGAGATCGGCCTTGACGTTTTCAATCCATCGCCAGAAGTATTCCCCGTTGGCGCTCCATCCCTGGTACTTGAAGGCGAGGTCCAGCGCGAGGAGGGTCACGTCGAAACTCTCCACTGTGGCTCCCGGGGCCAAGGCGCCGGGGTCGGTCACTCGCGTGCCGTCCGTCAGGCGAAGAAAGTCCGCTTCTTCGAGCTGGCTCCCTTGCCTCCCTTCGCGGGACGAGACGAGGGAACAGCCAGCTCGCACGGCGAGTTCGTCGTGTCGTTCGTAATCTGTGGGGCGACCCGGCCCAAAGTCGCCCAGGAGATTCCACCACGCCGACGCGGCGCCGGAGAATTGATCGCTCACCTCCGCCGGGGTCAGCCCCTCGGTGCTAAAGCCTTGGCCGATCATCAACTCATAGTGCCAGACGGACGAAGGATCGCCGACGACCCAGATTCCCGTCGTCCGACTGGGGCGAAAGAACTCGTTGGCAAATGGGCGATCGATCAGCCGCGTGTCAAAGGCTCCGAGGAGCCAATTCCTCGTGCCCGGGACCTTCCGTTTGCCGGCCTGGATCTCGACCGCGTCGGAAACGCGCCACGCCCACCAGTGATCGAGAATCGCCAGTTCGTGTCGACTGTCCGTATCGCCGTCGGTTTGCAGAAAGTACTTCAACTGCGGTGAGAACGCATGCCCCGCGAGGACGACCCGAGCGCGTTCGAGTTCGAAGATCTGGCGATTGTAGATCGGTCGCACGACGCCGGCGTTGTCGGTCCAGCTGTCGGCGTCGCGACTGAACGTGGAGAACCGAAATTGGGTCCGGAGGTTCGCCCTGGCTGCGAAACTGTCCCGGTTCCGCTGCACGTTGAAGAACAGCCCGTCGGCGTATCCGAACTCGTACGGACTCTTCGCCGCTTGCTCGATCGAACAAGGCGTAGTCGGGACGTCCGGCGACAGCCAATCCTGCGCGTTCAAGATCGCCCCGTCCGACTCCGCCGGAATGGGGCTCGCCGACTCCTCCGAGATCGATTCGACCGGCGCGGACTCGACGACGGGCGCACTCCCGTCGGCGGCGAGATTCGTCCCGCTCGGACCCTGGGCGCGCGCCGCAGCGCCGCCCGCGATCCCGAGGAACGCTAGCAGACAGGTCGCGGATGTATGGACAGCGGACGCCCTCACATGACCAACTCGCCGTGCCCGAGAAGAGACAAGCAATGCCGAATTTATCGGCAAGGCAGACGGTGACGATTGCGTGGAAACGCCGTCGCGACCGGAATCCCGCTCGACGGCGGGACGAAGGGACCAACAAAACTGCCTGAAGCCCCGTATCCACCGCCCAGTTTGACTGACGTCTCGAAAGGTCGCAGCTGCACTGCTCCTGCTGGCCGCCAGGAAACGCATCGTCGGCGGTGAATCGCCGCTTCCTGGCCGACGCATTCCCCGGGCCGACTGCCGGGCGAAGCCCGCAGGGGATCGAGTTCGCCGATCATCGGCCAGTGCGTCAATCGTGCTGCAGGCAAGGCTGACCGCAACGCCTTGCGGAGGGGTGCGAGGCGAGCTTGACGCACATTGTAAGCGACGGTTCGCGGGGCCGACCCGACAGCATGGGTCGACGACCAGCGAGCGCAGTCCGCCCGCCGGCGACGCTCCCCCTTACAGGGTCATGTTCGCTCGGACGCCGTAGACGACGGCGTCCTCAGAAATCGCTCGGGCCCCTGGCCGCAGGAACTGGACGTCAGGCGTCACGTTCAACCAGGGGGTGATTTGGAAGTTGTAGAACAACTCCACCCCCGTCCCGTCCTGGGGGTTGAGGAGGGCGACGGGAGCCGGACCGAATTCGTCGCTGGCTCCGACGTAGTACCAGCCTATGCCGAAGCGATCGCGGCGCCCGGAGCGCAGGACGCTGTCGCCGCCGATGCCGCCGGACAGGAAGTAACGCACCGGCGTCGGATTGCCGTCGCTGATCGACGCTCGTCCGAACAAACCCCAGCCTAAGCGGGACTGTTCATCGTATACGCGCAGAAACTGATCGAACCCATAGTAGATCGTGTAGGAGTCCGGCTTCGTGGCGAAACCAGGGACGACCGGCTCAGGGTAGACCCCGGGAGGGGCTGCGCTGAACGCGAGGTCCGTCAGGTCGACGTGCTTCCAGATCGCCCCGACGTGCTGGTCGCCGGGCTTGTCGAAGAAGCTCGTATTGACCTTCACCTCGCCGCCGACGATGACCCCTTTCGAGAAGAGATCGTCTAGCCGAAAGAAGTCGCGGGTGCGATCCTGCGGGTCGTAGACGAAGGCCGACATCATGCCCCACGAGCGGGGCATCGCCACCCCCGCCGTGAAGGAGGTGTACGGCAGTCCCAAGAGAAACGCCGGGTTGGCGATCAGAGCCTGATTGACGAACTGCTCGGTGCCGTCTCCTCCCGCGAACTCGTCCTGGTCGGCCGCGCCAAGGACGTCTTTCTTGCCGGCAAAGGCGACAAGCTCCTCCGACAGCGGTTGGGTCACGACGAAATTCGTAATGTACGGAACCCCCGGATCGTTCGGGGCGAACGGCAGGGCCGCGGGAAAGACGGCCGGCGCGAAGGACCCGACTCGGCCCGAGACGTTTCCGTAGTCGCCGTACCAATGCTCGGCGCGAACGAGCAGCTTGCCGTAGGGGAGGCCGCCGAACTTCTCGAGATCAAAATTGAGATCGTACTCGCCGCGACCGGTGTACTTGAACGTGTCGCCCAGCCCCAGCGGCGGGGGCGCGGGGGCGTTGATTCCGCCGTCGACCCCGAACGCGAAATGGGTCGAGCGGCCGGCGAAAGCGATCCCGGACTCCTGCAAGCGGGAGCGCAGCCCCAGCCAATCGCCGGTCAAGGTCGGCGCGCCCCAGCACCCGTCGGCAGCGACGTCGGCCCCGCAATCGAGTTCCGTGCCGTCGCCGTCGCCGGCCAGACAGTCCCCGCACGCGTCCGAAGCATCCAGGACCGCCGCCCAACCGGCGACAAACAGCCAGAGCACTGCACTGATCTGTCGAGAACACGCACTACCCATGGCCTTCGAATCCTTTCGCAACGCACTCGTCCCACGGTCAATGTATCGGAAGGCTGGTGATGACATTTCTACAGCCTTCAGAGATTTTTGCCTCAGCGACTTTCCGAGTTCGTGGAACCCTGCTGATCGCGAAGGCTACCACGTGTGCGGCGCTCGATTTGAAGTGTGCGGTTACGCCCATTTGCACACGATCGGCACTGGCAAGACAACCCCAATCACAATCTGTCTGCTTGGGTATCGTCCCGAGCGCGTCTCTTCGAGGCTTCGAGTCGCCGCGGAGGGCGCAACCAGGGCGCCTCACGAGCCATTTTTTCGCCGAATCGGCGGCGAACTTGTTTGCAGCGGAGATTTCGCCGCTGTAGTATGCGCTCGCTTCTCTAAACCCGCTCCGTTCTCACAAGGCAGGCATCTATGATGTTCCCGAGTCCGAAAGCATTGGTCGCCGCGATCGCCCTCCTGGGCGTCGCCGTATTTGCGGAGGAATCGTTCGCGCAGTCGAAGAAGCCGAATATTCTCGTCATCTGGGGCGATGACATCGGGTGGAACAACCCCAGCGCCTACAACCGGGGGATGATGGGTTACCAAACTCCGAACATCGACCGCGTGGCGCGGGAAGGCGGATTGTTCACGGACTGGTACGGTCAGCAGTCATGCACGGCGGGAAGGGCGGCATTCATTACCGGACAGAGCCCGTTTCGCACCGGGTTGCTTAAAGTCGGACTCCCAGGCGCAAAAGAAGGGCTCTCTGCGAAGGATCCGACCATCCCGGAGTTGTTGAAGAATCATGGGTACATGACCGCGCAGTACGGAAAGAACCATCTGGGCGACCAGGATGAGCACTTGCCCACAAATCATGGCTTCGACGAGTTCTACGGCAATCTTTATCACCTGAACGCGGAACAGGAGCCCGAGCATCCGGATTACTTCAAGAATCCGGAGTTGAGAAAGATGTTCGGCCCCCGCGGGGTCATCAAGTCGTTCGCCAACGGCAAGATTACGGACACCGGGCCGTTGACCATCGAACGCATGAAGACGATTGATGAAGAAATTACCAAAGGCGCCTTGGACTTCGTCAACCGTGCTGCGAAAGCCGACAAGCCGTTCTTTCTCTGGTTCAACACGACTCGCATGCACATCTGGACCCACTTGAAGAAGGAGTCCGAGGGCAAGACGGGACTTGGCGTCTATCCGGACGGAATGGTCGAACACGACGGGCAAGTCGGACAGTTGCTGGACCTGCTCGACAAACTGGGAATTGCAGACAACACGATTGTGATGTACTCCACGGACAACGGCGCCGAGTGCTTTTCCTGGCCGGACGGCGGGAGCACGCCGTTCCGCAATGAAAAGAACTCGAACTGGGAAGGCGGCTACCGGGTTCCCTGCATGATCCGCTGGCCGGGCGTGATCAAGCCAGGCACGGTCTTCAACGGCATTTGTTCGCACGAAGACATGCTTCCGACGCTGCTCGCGGCGGTGGGCGAACCGGACGTCAAAGCGAAATTGCTCAAGGGCCACAAGGCGAACGGCCGGGATTTCAAGGTGCATCTTGATGGGTACAACCTGACCCCCTATTTGCGCGGCGAAGTGAAAGAGTCGCCGCGGCAAGAGTTTTTCTACTGGACCGATGACGGCAACCTGGCCAATCTGCGATACGACCGCTGGAAGATCGTGTTCATGGAACAGCGAGCGCACGGGCTGGAAGTTTGGCAGGAACCCTTGGTGACGCTGCGCTTTCCGAAGCTGTTCTGCCTGCGAACCGATCCGTACGAGCGGGCCGATCACGAGGCAGGGGACTACGCCCGCTGGCGGGTGGACCACGCGTTCGTGTTGTTGCCGGCCGTCGCCTTTGTCAGCCAGCACTTGTCGTCCTACGTCGAGTTTCCTCCCCGCCAAAAGCCGGGGAGTTTCAATCTGGATCAGGTCCTGCAGAAACTCCAACAGGGGGGAGGCGGGACCAATTAGGTTCACTTGATTCTGCCGTCGCAAGCGGCCGGCCCCAATCGGGCCGGCCGCTTGTTTGCGCAGTCGGCATTCGCAGCAATACTCTTCTGGCAGCCGATTCGCTGTCTGCCCCTGGAACGACGATCAAGCAGGACCCGCCATGGACTCGTGTGCCCATCTGCCGCTGGAGCGGTTTTTTGACCGGACGGTTCGCCCCTTCTTCCTGTTCCCAGGAGCCGGAACCGCTCTGGCGGCCTCGACGCGTTCCTGCCGTCTTGGGCCATGCCCAACGTTGCTCAGTTGCCGTATCTGCAGGACGACACGATCGTCATCCAGCACTGGGGGATGATGGTCGGGCTCATGGGCGTGTCCATGATGGCGGCGGCGAACATCCCTGAGTGGCGCGCGCCCGTATTCCTCCTCGAGTAGGCGTTCGTGGTCTCGCTCGTGCTTTCCAACCTCGTGGTGAATGCAGGGCCAGCGCGCACTCTAGGCAAT
>JAHBXQ010000015.1 GCA_019636345.1 Pirellulales bacterium
GCGCGGATCGTGCGGATCGATTCGCCGGTCGCGGCGGCGACGGCGGCGGTCAGGTCGAAAGTCGTCATGGGGGAAGTTCCTCGGATCGAGAGAGCTCGCCGACCTCATCGCCGCTCGCGGCGAAGGCCGACGCGCGGGTCGGGATTCGAGCACGCCGCGTCGACGGGACCGTCGGCGCCGCGCACTCGCAAACAACGGCTCGCCGCAGCGGGCGAGCCGGACGGGAGACGTGCGCGTCGCCGGGACGCGCGTCAGGGAGGCGCGCCGGCCGGCCGAGTCCGCGCAGCGAGCTGCGCCCGCAGCCAGGCTTCCTCCGCAGCGAGCGCCGCGGAGCGCCGCGAAAACGGCCCGAGCCGCGGGCCGCCGCTCGGGGCGAGATCGACGAACCAGCGGCCGTGCGCGTCCGGTTCGACGTGGGCGGCCCGGGCGATCTCGACGTCGCCGAGCTCCGCGAGCGTCACGAGCTCGCCGTAGAGACAGCGGACCGCGCCGGCCCGCTCAATGAAGAGGTCCATCACGCGCACCTCCGTCATTTCGCCCGCCGCAGCACGTGTCGCCGCGGCCGATCGACGAGCAATGTCTCCAGCGCGGTCTCGACTCGGGCGAGTTCCCCGTGAATCTCGCCGCGCAAGGTCGCGTCGGTGCGGAGCGATCCCGGATCGACCCCGGCCAACAGCGATTGGGCGTCCCTGACGAGCCGGTCGAGTTCGTCGTGCGACCCGACGTCGAGCCGCCCAAACCGCTCGAAAAACTCCTGGAGGTTGGCGACGGCCGAATCGCGAAAGACCTTGGGGGTCCCGTCGGCGCGGCCGCCGAGCCGTTCGGCGAGATGGGCGATCAATTCGCGGAACTCCGTGAGAAACGCCTCCTCGGCAAGGCGGACCGCCTCGTTGAACTGCGCGGCGACCCGGCGACATTCCCGCTGATAAAGCTCGGGGTGGAGCCGCCGGAGATAGTCGGGGGGATCGACGGGGGGAAACTCCCAGCGGAGGGCGAACTCGTCCGCCAGCTCGGCCGGGTAGTCGCGCGGATCGTAGAGCCGGCCGAGCCGGACGCGGGCCAGGTCGCGGAGCTCGTCGTACCGCTCCTGCAGCTGACGGACCGCCTCCGCGAGTTCGGCCGCAAGCCCCCCCAGGCGCCGATCGAGTTCGGCGACGTCGGGACGCTTGATGAGGCGGACCCCCGGCTCGGGGAACGGCAACGACATCCCTTTCCAGAGGGCGACGGCCCGGTGGCGGACCCGCGTCGCCGCCTGGAAGGCGGGGTGCCCCGTGTCGAGGAGTTTTTTGTTGGCGGCGACGTACTCTCGCGCTGCGCGAAACGTGTCGGCCGCTTCGGTCTGCTGCGCGCGGCTGAGGGTCCGACGGACCCCGAGCCAGGAAATCGACAGCCGCACCCCGGTCGTCTCGGCCCGCAGCCGAGCGGCGAGTTCGTCGCGGGGAGGGGGCTCGGCGAGCGCTGTGCTCATCGGATGGTCTCCAGAGGGGAGTTCGGAATTGTCCCAGCGCGTCCGCGGCGAACGTTCACGCGAACTCGTCGTCCGGGACGAGCCCGTACGCCGCGAGCGACTCCGCGAGTCGATCGGCCAGGTCGGCGCCGGACCACGGTTTGTCGCCGCTCCACTGCGGGGGCTCCGCTTCGTCGTCGAAATAGAGGAGTCGCTGGAGGGCGGCGACGATCGCGGCGAGATCGCGGTGCGCCAGGAGCGCGGGGGACTTCGGCGGACGAGACATGAGCGCCTCCGGCAGTCAGGACGAGGGAACCAAGAACGCACGTCAGTTCACCGAAGGATCGATCCGCACCCCTCGGCGCCGATTGGAAACGGCGGGTCCGCGATAGACGCCCGGCCGATCGGCGGCGAGGCAGCGGCCGGAGGCCCACTGCCGCAGCTCGCGCATCGCTTCGGCGGCCGCGATCGCGACCGGGACGACGTGCGCCGCCGCTTCGACGAGCGAGACCCCGAGCAGGGTCGCCAACCGGCAACAGGCCTTGATCTCGGCGCCGGTCCAGCCGTCGTCGCCGGGCCGCACCTGCGACGCTTCGATCGCAAACGCCGCGCGATGGATCTCCCAGATCGCGTCCCGCTCACGTCGATCGGGGAGGTCGATGAAGAACACGCCGTCGAATCGTTCGGCGCGGGTGAACTCCGGCGGGAGCCGGGCGACGTCGTTCGCCGTCGCGACGACGAAGACGTCGCTCGTCCGATCGGCAAGCCAGGTGAGGAGCGTTCCCATGAGGCGGGCCGCGACCCCGCCGTCCGCCTGATCGCTCCGCACGCCCGACAAGCCTTTGTCGATCTCGTCGATCATCAACAGACACGGCGCGGTCGCCTCGGCGATCGCCAAGGCGCGGCGGACGTTCGCTTCGGTCTGGCCGACGAGCGAGCCCATGAGGGCCCCGACGTCGAGCCGCAAGGTCGGCCGGCCGACCTCGTTCCCCAGTGCGCGGCAGAAGGCGCTCTTGCCGCACCCCGGGAGCGAGAGGAGCAGCACGCCTTTCGGCGCGGCGACGCGGCGGGGCTTGCGTTCGAGCAGCTGGCGACAGAATCGCTTGAGGACCGCGAGGCCGCCGATCTCGGCGAACCGATCGGTCCCCTGCTCGACGGCGAGCAGGCTCGACTTGGCGAGTTGCTGCGCCTTCACCTCCCAGATCGTCCGGGGCTCGAGCGCCCCTTCGCGCACGAGCGCCAACGAAAAGGCCCCTTCGGCCTCGTAGCGGGTGAGGCCGGCGGCGGCGTCGAGCAAGGCCGAGAGTTCGTCGCCTGCGGGGAGGTCCCCCGGCTCGGCGGCGATCTCCGCGGCGATGGTCTCGAGTTGCGCGCGGTCGGGGAGTTCGTGCTCGACGACGACGAACAGTTTTTCGAGTTCGCGGGGGATTTCGACGACCGGGGCGAGGACGACGACGAACGAGCGGGTCCGTTTTCCCAGGGCGATCTGGCGGGCGGTCGCTTGCACGATTTCGGGAGAGTTCAAGAATCGGTGGAAGTTGCACAGCGCCAGGAGGCCGAATTCGTCGGGGGGGGCGACTTGCTGGGCGCAGCGGACGGCGGCCAAGGGATCGGGGACCGAGCCGCGGTCGGCGTCGCTGCCGTGGAGGCCGGCGTCGACGTCCCACGCGGCGAGCCGCCACCCTTCGTCGCGGCACAGGGTCGCCAAACTGGCGAGCGCTTCGTCCGGTTCGTCGGTGCGGATCCAGATCCCCGCGAAACAGGCGGCGACGTAGTCTTGGACCTGGGAGGCGAGCGAGCGAGGCTTCATAGTGAGAAATTCCTGCAAAAAAACGGGGGGGAGACCGCGCCCGAAGCCGGCGAGGATGCGCGCTGCCGGCGCTCACCACCGCAACAACTCGTCGAGCTCGCGGAGCCAGCGGGGGAGGTCGCCGGCCGGGTCGCGCTGCCGGGCCCAAGCGATCGTCATCCGCGGGAGGGCGTCGTCGTGGAGCCGGCGCTTCATGCGCGAGACGAGTCGTCGCCGACTCCGGGGCGCGAGGGCGTTCCACGGCGCGGCGTGCGACACGGCGGCGCGCCGGGCTTGCGCCAGCCTGGCCGCGACGTCGAGGTCGTCGTCGATTTCGATCGCCGGGAGACCCGCGGCGACCAACGCTTCGGGATGGAGATAATTCGCGAGCGACCGTTTTGCGGTGAGCCGAGCGAGACAGTTCGGCTGGGCGTTGAGCTGCGCGATCGCCGCACGGCGTCGCGTCGTCTCCGGCTCGACGTCGCGGTCGTAGAGATGAACCCGGGGGAGCCGGAGCGTCTCGAGCGCCGCGCCCCGACGGAGAAGGTCGTCGGCCCCGCCCCCGCCGATCGGCAGCAGCGCGAGGCGTCCCGCGGCCGCCAGCGCCGCCAGATCGGGGAGGCGGGGATCGAGGCTTCGCCAGAGCATCGCCATCCTCCCGAGAAACGCCGCGGCGCGGCGCCCTTCGACGAGGACCAGCAACGGCGGACGCCGCAGGGGACCGCATCGCGTCGGCCTCCCGGCCCGGTCGGTCATGAGGTTCGGCAGCCCGGTCATGACGCTCCTCCCCCGAACCCCTGGCGCTGCCGGCACGCGGCGGGAGCGGTCGCGTAGCGCTCCCACGTCGGTCGGTCGCTCGTGACCAGCCCGAGGGCCAGCTCCAAACTTCGGCTGGCGTCCCGGCAGGCGGTCCCGGCGTAACCGTGCGTTGCGAGGCGGATCTCTCCGTGGGGAGAAACGTCGATCGTGATTGTCGTCATCGGCCGGCTCCTCCCGTGGTCAGCGTGAGGCGGATCGTCCCGTCGGCGAGCGTCCGCTCGACGACGGAATGGCCTTGCCGACGGGCCTCGAGCGTCGCCTTCTCGACGGCGTAGGCCTGGACGAGCTCGTCGAGCCGCGCCGGCTCGCCCCAGCGACCTTGAAAGTTGTCGAAACGGAGCTCGCCCGTCTCGATGCGGCAGACGACCGGATAGCGCCAGTCGCGCAAGCTCACGGCCAGACCTTCGACCTCGGTCGTGAAGAGGCGATGGCGGCCGGGCTGCGGCGCCGACAGCTGCAGTCGCCGGCAGGCGGCGGCGAGCGCGACCGGGTCGCGGACGCGGGTCGTGATCGTCACGAGATGACTCATGGCTGATCCTCGGGCGGTGCAAGGGGTGAAACGTGCGGGAGCGCGGCCGGTTCGTCTGGCGCGGGGGGCGTCTCGGTCGGCGACGAGGAGATCGCGGCCCCCGGGTCGACGGGGGCGAGTTCGATCGCGATCCAGTCCAGCAGGTCCGCCTGTCCGTCGTCGTGACGGGCGGGGACCAAGATGAACCAAGCGAGCGCCAAGGCGAGCAGCGCCACCAGAACGATTCCCGTCCCGCGGACGGCGGTCGTCAGCGCCGAGTCCCGCCGGCGTGCGGACGCCAGGTCGCGCTCTTGGGAGCGCAACGCGCGCCAGCCCTCGTCGAGCCGGCGGCGCTCCGTTTGAATCTCGCCCTGCAGGCGGATCGATGCTTCGCGCGCGGCGGCGTCGGCGGCGACGAGCTCGTGGGCGCCTCGCGCGGCCGCGTCGGCGACGCGGGCGAGCGCGACGTTTTGAGCGGCCTGGCGGTCGGCCGCTTCCTGGGAGAGGCGAACGACGCGGGCGTCCTCCCCGCAGCCGCCGGCGCTCAGAAGAATGGCTCCCAGCGCCAGGAGTCGACCGACGGGAGCGAGGCGAACGCGTGGCATGGGATCTCCTGGGGGAAGCAAGGAGGCGGGAGAGCAGCCGCAGCAGCGCTCGGCGCCATCGCCGCTCGCGGGCCAGCGCAACGGCGAGCGCAACGACCGCCGCCGCCAACGCGGCCGCGACGTAAGTGGGCATCGGCAGTCTCCAGGGCGAAAGAAGATGGAAGAGGGAGGTCCGCTCCGACGAGGGAGCGGGTTCTCCTTCGCAATAGCTAAGAGTCCAGCAAGTCTTTATGCCCCGGTTGGGGGGCGGATTTAGCGCGTCCTACAGGGGCGGGTGTGGCTGGGGACTGTCGCCATCGGGTTGCCTTGATGGTCTCGGTCGTCGAAGTCCGACTGAGGCAGGACGACAGGGCGTTCCGAACGAGAGGGCGAGACGCGTCATCGACGAGAACGCCGTTCGCAAGCCGGCGCCCTGCGAGGCGCAGCAAGGCGGCAAGCCGACGGTCTTCGTCCCGACTCTTGTGCACCGTCCGATCACGGCGACTAACTGAATGGGAGAAAAACCAAGGGAGAAGCCTGTCGGGAAACAGAAAAGCAAGACGCAAACACGTCCTGGCGACGTCGGGTCGCCAGGGTGCGAGAGGTCTTGTGCCCCTGTCCGGCAAGCTTGCGCCGCCGGCTATCGAACAACGGCTCGGACAATTTGTTGTCCCAGCAATAAGCCTCGAATCGGCAGCACGCTCTTGCCGCCTTCGCAGACTTTCCGCCACAAGTCGCACTTCTCCCAGGCCGCTTGCCCCATCTCGCACCTCGCACCGTTGATGGATGGAATTCGGACTCCTCCAACCTGCCAGCCGCCGCAAGAGGCCCAGGATGCAACGCTCATGACCGCGCGGTCAATTCCAACCGTCTTCGCCCCGTCCTCGTCGGCGTTTCTCCGCGGGCGCCAAAGTCTCGTCGAGGCGAGACACGCCGTGCTTGATCGCCAGGCGGGCGAGAAGGATCGACTTGTCGCATCCCAGCTGGAGCATGACGGCCCGCCGATGATTGGCGATCGTCCAGTGGGACAGCCCTAAAATGGCGGCCATATCGGCGGCGGTGCACCCCAGGCTGATCAGGCGAAAGACTTCGCGGCGTCGCGGGCTGAGGGCGGCGATGCGAGCACTCATATCACGGTCGGTCATGGCATGACTCCGGGGGGTCTTCCCAGCATGCTTGGGGCGCCGGCCGAGATCATCCTTGCCGCACCGCTCTCCGCCCCGAGATCGGCCGCATAGGCGCCGTTTGGCGGGATTGCCCGGGAAAATCGGTCTCGCCAGACGCCGCCTCCCGCGACGCCAGGGTCGGGTCGACTCCGAACACGTCCGGCGACTCGACCTCTCTTGTCCTCTCAGGGCCTCACGTCGATGGGGGCCGCAGCGTCATCGCGTCCGCTGGGGTCGGAGCCGTCGAGACTTCGGCCAAGTCGAGCCACGCCGCGTACGCCCGCTCGTCGGACAACAGAACGGGCATCCGATGATGGCCGACAGAGCGAATCAACGCGTTCGGCTCGGTCGTCAGCAGCGTGCAACTTTCGATCGTCTCGCCGTCCCCCGCACTCCACGATTCCCAGAGCCCGGCGAACGCGAACGGCCGAGCATCGGCGAAGCGGAAGCCATGACCCCGCTCGTAAAATTCCGTCGCCGGGATCAGGCAGCGACGATGCTTGAACGCTTCGCGATAGGCCGGCTTCTCCGCGGCAGTCTCGCTCCGGGCGTTGAAGCATCGCCGTTGAAACGCCTTGCGGCTGGTCGCGGCGCCCGACGGCTTCCACCAGAACGGCAGCAAACCCCACTCCGCGGCGATCAACTCCCGCTCGCCGGCGGGATCGAACCGGACGATCGGCACTCGCGACAGCGGATAGAAGCCCCCTTCGGGGAACTCCAGTTGCAGACGGTCGCGCTGCACGCCGTAGTCGGCAGCTCGCGGTCGGGAGGCTTGGCAATAGTGGTGGCACACGGTCGCAATCCTACGTGACTTCGCCAATCGCCGGCATGACAACCTCGAACCGATCGCCGCCCCACAAGCGGCAGACGAACCCCTGCGACTCAAGAGCCGCCAAGCTCGTCGCCACGGTCGCTTCGTCCAGTCCGCCGGACGCCGCCAATTCGCCGATCGTCGCCGGCCGCCCCCATTGGTCCTCGAACGCCAGGGCCAGGCGGTGCGTGGCGTAAAGTGGATCAGGGAGCCGAAGCAGTTGCAGCGTCGTCGGGATCATGCGGGCCTCGGTGGTGCGAGAACCGCCAGGGTAGCCCGTGCTGGTCGTCGGGCAAGCGAACGCGATATCTTGCGTGCCGAGCGTGAAGCGGCTACCAGCGGGCGTCAGGGAGCCGCGGTCAACTTTCCGGTCCGAGGCGCCCTCGATTCAACAAATAGGCGGCGTGAACTCGGCACTTGGACGACGCAGGCCCCGGGACACCGTGTCCGGCGGCCGCTCGAGATGCTGGGTGCGTCGATCGAGATTGTCCCTACGTAGGGACAATCCGGCGGACGCCGTTGCCCATCTGGCGAGAACATGCAGCGGCGAATCGTGCGTTCGCCGACGAAACGCGGTCGTGTCTAAATCGACCCCAAGTGAACGGCACTTGAACAAAGTGCTGCGTGGCTCTTGGGGAGATCTTGTTTGCAAATCGCCGCGATTCGCAGAGAGTCCGCCCAGACTTCCTAAGTTAACGCGATTCCGCTCGATGTTTTCTGCGGCGAAGAGGTCGCTGCTTTAGGAAACGACCACGCTGAACCAAAACTCTCAAGGTTGCAGGCGCCTTTTCCGCGAACAGCGGGCGACTACGGCGTGCCTCGCAAGATATATTTGAGATCATGATCGCTCCGAAGTCAATTTGATCGAACCGCTGGTCGACTCGGCGGTCACGACGCACGTTCCGCCTCGCCTGACCTACGACTGGCGATCCCCTCCGCTTGCGGCTCGCAGGGCGCCGCCTCAAAAGCGTTCCTCGTCGCAGCAATCATTGGTCGGGGACCATCGCCCGCAAAAAATCATAGGGCTCCGTCGTAGGCCAGCAGCCGTACAACGGCGAGGTGCTGGAGCATAGGCCTCTGAGCAGCCCGTCCAACGGGGGTTCCGAGTAGTCCCGTTCCGCGGAACGCAGGGCGGCTTCCAGAGCCACGAGCAGGTCGGGCTGCGGCGGATTGATACGGCAGCGGCCGGTTTCGGCTTCGTCCGGTTCCCACCAGCGGCAGGTCGAGCAGGTCGGCGTCGAGGGGATGGTGGTCATGTTTTTTTCTCCTGGATCGGGGTGGTCGGTTCGAAGCGGTCGGTTGTTGCAGGGTCGATCGGGGGCCTGACGTGGTCGGGTGGTCGGCTCCCCCTTTAGGGAGCCACCCCCCACCCGTCAGGCACGTGGTCGGGTGGTCGGTACGTGGTCGATCCAGGCCGACCACGTCCCCTAATCGCGGTCCTTGAGGGTGTAAATTCGGCATACGTTTCCGCGGACGGTCTCGGTCTCGACGTCCACTTGCCGGCCGGCGACCAGCAGCGACAGCAGCCGGTCGGCCCGGTCCTTGCTCAGCCCAGTAACATCCCGAACCTGCCGCGTGGATGCGGGGCCGGCCTGCAGCGCTTCGGCGATCAGGGCAAAACCTTCCCGGTCGTCGGCCGCCTGCCTTAGTTCCTTCACGCTCAGCCGCCCTTTGAGCTTCCCGGGGTCGACGCCGCCGGCCGGGAGCCACAGCGGGAACTCGAATCGCAGTGGCAGCGGGTCGACTGGTTGAAATGATCGGACGGCCGCCTCAAGCACCACGACGCCCGGTTCCTCGTGCTCTCGCAGCACGAGGTGAGCGTCGGCCGCGCGAGATTGAGCCCCGGCGCCTGCCCCGACGTCGGTAACGGCTTTGCCCCCCTGGCCCCCCTTGCTGGCGTGGTGAATGAGGACGAACGCCGCGCCGGTCGAAGCGGCGTATCCATCCAAGCGGTTGTAGATTAGTGTTTCCGCACTATTGTCATTCTCGGATTGCCCCTCGATCGCGAACCGATACTTTGCGTCCAAAATGATCGCTTGATACTCGCCGTGCGGGATCGCCTCGAACTCGCGACGCAACTCGACCAGCGACCGCAGGTTGCCGCGCAGGGGCCAGACGTGCAGGTCATCGATGTAATCGGCCGCAAGAAGCCCCATTTTTTCCGCAACGGCGGGGACGCGATTCGCGAGGGTCGCGCGGTGCAGCTCGTTATCGACGAGCAAAACTTTTCCGCGGCGGGTCGGGAAAGTTTCGAGCCAATCCCGCCCGTTGATGATCGAAAGCGCGAGCCCGTAAACGAGCCATGATTTCCCCGCTTTCGGCGGCGCGATAACGTTGACCGTCTCGCCCGCACGGAACAGCCCCTCGACGACGGGCTCGGCGAGGCGTGGGTTGCCCGCGGCAAGCTGCCGGAATGTCAACGTCTCGATTGGGGGGAGCGGCGGCGTGATGAATTGCGGCGTCGCGGCCGCGAGCCCCGCGGTCGTCGTAGCAGCCCCCCGCCGATCGCCGTAACCCTGCGACGCCAGTGCACGGGCCGCAGCCGCAAAGTCGCCGTCGTGGTTCAACAAAGTAAACGCGGCAAATTTGCTGTAACCACAGTTTGCCTCGAACGGCGTCGCCGACGTCGAGAAGATATAGATCAGTTCGGTCCCCCCCTTGCTCCGCAGCCCCGTCGTTGCGGACGTCCCCTCCTCCTTGCCGGGTCGCGTCCAATGCGTCACGTCGCCACGGGTGAAGTTTTCTCGCCACCCATGGGGGGTGAGGATCTCGCACCAGGTCGCCCGGGCGTTGTAGCCGTCGCCTGGGCTCACCCCGTCGTGCGTACCGTTGATGACGCCGACGGGGTTTTCGCGCGGCTCAGGTGGCTTCTCATCGAACACCCGCGCCGCCGCAAATATCGCCGCGCGTTCCACGGCGGTGATCGTCGGCAGGTCGGTCAGCGGCGGGCCGCTCGCGTGTTCGTATTCACGCCCGGTCGGGTGACAGCAGCCGGGCGACCCGGGCGCGAGCGCGTAGCCGCCGGCGCCGCGGGTCTCGATAAGAGCGTTCCCGTCAGGGCCGCGCGCCAGGACCTTATTGCCCTCGACCATCGAGCAGCGATAGATGAGGTGATAACCCGGGCGAGGCGTCCGGACGATCGTCAGGCGCTCGAGCAGCCCCGGGCAGCGAGCCTCAATCTCCCCGAAAAACTCGCCCATCAGCGAGACGTCATCCAGGTCAACAACCTCGCTGTTGCCGCTTGCCGGGCCGTGGGCGACGGCGACTCCGACGTTATCGGCGAGCCACCACCCGCGGACATCACTTTCGGTCGCGCGTTCCTGCGTGAGCCGCTTCCATGCAACGGCCGCGGCCTTGCTGCCGTCGCCGCGGATCGGCACGACGGAGAGCCCGGCGCGGAGATATTGAAGCGCGTAGTCGATCGGCGAATCGCCGCTTCGCTCGACCGCGCGAGAGTTTTTTGATACCATGGGGAAGACCCTGATTTTCGGGCCCGCGCCGCTGCGAACGGCCGGGCCCTTTTTTTGTGGGCCCGCGGGAATGGTGTGAAAGAACTAGACGCCGGCGCGGGCCAGCTCGGCCTCGGCCGCGGCAATCGCCGCTTCGCGCTGGCGAGAAGTCGCGACCTTCGCGCCGCCGATTGCGGTCGGCGCCGCGTTGATTGCCGCGACAAATCTCTCGAAAGCCGGCCCCGTCGTGTAGCGCGTGCCGCCCACGAGAAAAGTTTCAAGTTTGGCGCCGCGGCAGCCACGCAGCGCCCAGCGCCACGTCGTGCTAGGGCCTTTCCCCTGTTGCCGCGCGAGCTGCGTCAACGTGAGCCGAGGCGATTCATTGAGAAGTACGGCGCCATTTTCAGCGCCGTCATGGTGTAAATTGCTCATTCCTAAATCTCCGTCGCGTGGTTGTGAACCCAACGACAGGGATTGGAACAAGAACCCGCCCGACAATTGGGAAGAGCGCCGTTTGTCCCAAAAATTGGGAAAAGCGCCGTTTGTCCCAACTCGGGGCTATTGGCGCCGGCGGCTGTATCGCTTGCGAAGAGATTCGGCCGAGATATTGACGCGGCCGACGCCGGGAAACTTGCCGGTTCTCAATTTGGCCTCGATTTTGCTGCAGGCAGCTGCGACGGACGCTCCGTGGCTGACGCCATCCGCGATGGCCGCACGGACCTTGTCCCACTCGTCGGCGGTCAGCTTGCCGGCCTTGCCGTTCAAGCTGTTACGGTGCGACTCGATGGCCTTGGCGGTGAGCGCATCGATAGGTCTTATCTTGTAAATATTCGTCAATGTCGCTTGGAGCCAGTCCATGCCGAGCAATAGGCCGCACGTGGCCGCCTCCCTCGCATCGTCGGACCGGATGGCGGCTTGCATTAGGTACAGCCGCTGCAATTGGACCACGCTGTCAAGCACGGACACCCACCCCGGCTGCAAACCGACCTTGTCCCCCTGGAACATGGTGGTGGCGCCGGTGAAGTCGTCGGCGATGTCAATAATCACGAACGGCCTGACGGCGGCTTCCAAATTCGCCTGCAATTCGTCGAGATCCAACGTGCGGTCAAGCCCGGCCAAGCTGTTGCTGTAGGCGTTTGACCGATCGACGCCGCCGGACTGATTGACGCGTGATTTCTTCGCCATGATTGCACCGTAGGTGAAAAGCCGAGCCGACCGACGACGGCCGCAGTACGGTGCAGCCGCAAGCCGTCGTCGATCGTGTGCGGGGAGCTACCCCGCGACTCGGCAAAGGGAATTCTAACCGATCAAGCGGCAAACCCGCTCACCCGATTTGCCGGGCCACGTCGTAACCCTTGGCCGCGTCTCGCTCGGCGTAAACCTGCGTCACGTTCGCTTGGGAGTGGCCAAGAATCACTTGGGCCGCCTCAAGGCCGAACTCGCGACGGATCTCGGTGGCCGCGGCGTGACGCAGGCGGTTCGGGCTCCAGCGTTCGACGCCCGCCGCGTCGCACGCTCGACGAATGGCAGCCGCGTAAGAGAGCGGCACGTAGGCGCCGCCGGCCGTCTTCCGGGGTTTCTTCGCCTTGTTGGTCCCCGGTCGATTGCCGCACGACAACGGCGTCGTGCGGGCCGCATGCTGCGCCGCACGCCGCTTCCGCTCGCTGTCGCACGGCCGGAAGCAATGGGCCTCGGAGTCGCGGGCCAGGTACTTCAGCAGCACGGCTTGGGCCTTGGGGCCGACGAAGATTGTCCGTTCCTTGCCGTGGTGGGCCGTCTTGTGGTGCCGGGGTCGGTAGAGCCACACGTCGCCGGTGCAGTCGACGTCGACCGGTCGGAGGGCGCAGACCTCGCCGGGGCGACAGCCGGTGAGCCGTTGGAAGCGGACCATATCGCCGACGACTTCGGGCAAGTGAACCAGGGTCGCCTCGACAACGGCGTCGTCGACCGGCAGGACGGGCGCCGATTCCTTGGCGTCGCACTTCCCCCGTCTCAGCCCGGGGACGATGGCGAGATTCTGGGGGACCGCCGCCGGCAAGCGGCCTTCGGCCGCCCCCCATTTGAACATGCGGACGAGCCGGGCCATCATCGCGTTGATGTTGCTGCGGGCGTAGCCGTGGGCGATCAGCCGCTCCCGCACGGCTTTGTACTGCAGGACGCCGAACTCGGCCGCCGGAGTCTTGCCGTACAGTTCCTTGAGCGGCTTGACGGCATAAATGATGCGATTGCAGTCACTGCGATTTCCGCCCCCGTAGTACTTCCGGGCGAACCTCAAATAGTCGGCAGCCAGTTCGACGACGGTGATCGCATCCGCAGGCGTCCCAAAGGCGAGCGACCGCCCCCCGGCGAGCCACTCGGTGATCAGCCGATCGTATTCGATTCGGCTCGCCTTGGTCCCGTGCGGGCCAAGGTAGTAATCGCGGCCGCCGATCGTGACGACGGCTTGCCCGGAGGCGCGATGCTTCCGGTACTTGGGGATTGAGGCTCCGGCAATTCGCGGCATCGTGTAGGTCTCCCGTGACGGCGGAGAATAAAACGGTAAGTACCGTTTTATTCCCTGGGAAAACGCTACACTGCCGACCGCCGGCAGGTGACATAAAGCTTTGTCTAGCGTGCCTTTAGGGCAAGTACCCGGGGCGGGGGTCGAACCCACAACCTTCGGCTTCGGAGGCCGACACTCTATCCAATTGAGCTACCCGGGCAGGAGCGAGGCGGCCGACGAGGGGGCGGGCCGACCGCTGCGGACCCTTAAGCGTATCGCCGCCGGACGGAGATGACAACGGGCCGAACCAGGGGGTCGTGACACTCGTTTGCGCCCTTGGAAGTGTGGCCGGGGGCGCAGCGCAGGGGATCCCCTGGGGGCTCACTTCGTTCGACCCCAGCCACCCCTCAGTTTGGCAAATGGGATCAGATCCAAGCGGGGAAACTTGCCGCTAGCCCGGGGGCCAGGTCATCGCGCGGCCGCCGAGCAGGTGGAAATGAAGGTGGTCGACCGTTTGGCCCCCGTCGGCGCCCGTGTTGGCGACGACGCGGTAACCCGTTTCGGCCAGCCCCAGTTCGCGGGCGACGTCGCGGATCGCCAGCGTCAGGCGGCCCAGCAGCTCGGCGTCGGCGTCGCTCGCCGCGGCGAGCGATGCGATCGGCCGTTTGGGGATGATCAGCACGTGGACCGGCGCCTGCGGGCTCACGTCGTGGAACGCGAGACAATCGTCGTCTTCGTAGACGATCCGGGCCGGGATCTCGCGATCGATGATTCGCTGAAAGATCGTGGACATGGGACAGCGCGAAGGCAAAAGGGGGAAGGCTGAAAAGGGAACGACGCTGGGCGGGTCGTCTCGGACGATTGCTCGGTGCGCGTGCTTTGACGTCGGTTAGATTTGAAACTGACAAAGCATGCGGGCTTTGACCCAGGTTAGATTTCGAACTGACAAAGCATGCGGGCTTGGACCCAGGTTAGATTTCGAGCGGACAAAGCACGCGGCGTTTTCGTGAGGCTTGCGAGCGCCGGGCTGCTTCCCCTGCCCTATTCGCGCGGCAGTTCGATGGCGTCGTCGGGGAGCATCACCGGGATGCCGTCGACGATCGGGTAGAGCCGATCCCCCGCGGCGCGAAGCAGGCCGCCATCGATCGGCTTGACGACCTTGGCGCCGCCGACGGTTCGGGCTTCGCCGCGCATGACGGCCGCGTTGACTGCGGCGACGGTCGCCTCGTCGGCGACGGACAGGGCGCTGCGGTCGACGGGGCAGCGGAGGATCGCGAGCAATTGATCGCTGACGGGGGACATGCGAGCAAGCTGTTCAAACCAGGTGACGAAGGAGAGCCGCTTGCGAACGAACGCCGACGGCAGCGACGATCCGACCGCGGCGGAGAACTTGCCTTATCTTACGAATCGGCTCGGCCGGGTGCTAGCTTGGCGGCCTGTCGAAACGGGGACCGGCTCGCGGACCGCGACAAAAACCGCCCGACCGTTGGGCTGCATGAGCGCGCCAGGCCCCTTTTTCGTCAGGCCGTTCGGGCCTCATGGGACTTGGCCGATTCTGCCGATAGTTCTCAAGAGGCGGTCCCCGCCCCCGCGCGGGACCGGCGCGCCGCGAGCCCGGTCCGCAGAGGCATTGCTCACCGGCTTCGCTCGCATTGTCCGGGGCGGTTCGTACTCCTTCAACCTTCTGTGGCCGAGGTCGGAAGCTGTTATGAATGCCGTGCACTGCATTCGCCGGGCGCTGGGAGGGCTGCTGATCGCGTGCGCCGGCGGTACGGCAGCGGCTCAGCAGGTGACCTACGAGACCGGGCCCGACGGGGTTCGGTACCAGGTGACGCGGACCGTGGTGCAGCGGACCGTGCCCGTCACCGAAAATCGCTCGCAAACGCAGACCACGTATCGCCAGCAGGTCGTCACCGAAAACCAGCAGTTCCAGCAGGTGTACCAGGTGCCGGTCAAGCAATACCAAATGGTCCCGCGGCTGGTGGGGCGTTGGAACCCGTTCATCGAACCGTACTGGACGTACGAGTACGAGGAAGTGACGACGTACCACCAGCAAGTCGCCACGGTGACGATGCCGACGACCCGCGTCACGTGGGCGCCGGAGACGCGCACGGTCGACACGCCGGTGACGACCTACGCGGTGCGACCCGTCGAAGTGACCGAGCGGGTCGCGATGGGCGGTCCCGCAACCGGCGGCGCGCAGCCGCTGACGGCGAGCACGTCGGCCAATACGGCTCCGTCGGCGACGCTGGCGGCCCGGCCCTCGGCCCCGGCGAGTTCGCCCGCCACTGGCGCCACGGGGTACGCAGCCGCTCCGCCAACCTACGGGGCGCCGAACACTTACAGCAGCCCCTTCGGCGGCCAAGCCATGCCCAGCGACCCGCCGCGACAAGCCAGCGGCTGGCAAAGCCCCGCGGGTTCGCGCTACCAATAACCATCGGTCGAGAACGCATCGACCGCGGCGAAACTAACCCGCCGACCGTCGTGACTGGCTGTCGACCGCCCAGCCACGACCGCCCAGCCACGACAGCTCAGCCACGACAGCTCAGCCCCGACAGCCAAGCGCGGAGCACGGTCGCGCGCGTTACGCCTGCGTGCGGCGCCGCGAGCGACGACCCGCCGCCGGGGTTCCCCACTCCTTGGTGAGGGCCTCGAACACCTCGGGCGTTTCGTAACGGACGACCTCTTTCCCCTCGGGCATCGGGCCGATCAATCCCCGAAACACGGGCAAGCCCCGCAAGCTGAGGTCGGTGCTGCAATCGTCGACGCCGATCTGCGTGTGCATCCGCAACACCGCGTCGGTGTGCGGATAGTCGCGAGTCCGCAGCTCGCCGTTTTGCCCGCGGGTGACTACTCGGATCGTTTTCTCGTTGGCCATGGGCGTCTCGCGGGGAAGGACGGGAGGGAGGGCACGGTTGTGGTATCGGCCGACGGTTGCTAGCAGCGGCAAAGTATCGTCCGTCCGCGGCACAGGAGTCATACCGCGCGAAACCCGCACATCGCGCGCGGCAAACGCCTCTCCCGCACCATCGCCGCGACCGGCTGGGCAAACCGTACGGGCAAGGGAAGCCGGTTTGACTGCACGCCCGGCGGCAGGCCGGCGGCGACAAGCTCCGCGCCTCCCAGTCCCAGCTACGTGCCAACGCAGCTCGGCCCCCTGGGCGCTTGGACAACCGCCTCCCCCGGCGCAGAAATCCAGTCGCCGCCCCCGCCGGCCGGTTTTGAAATGCACGGTGAACGCCGGCAAACGCCCAATTGCCGCAGGCCGCCCGAGCCGATAAATTGGAGATCTCCGGAGGGTAAGCGAATTGGCCAGCGGCCTGACTCGAAATCAGGTGCCCCGTAAGGGGTTGGGGGTTCGAGTCCCCTGCCCTCCGCTTGACGATTTTGTCGAGTCGCAACTGCAATGATTACAAGGCTTTGCGACTTCAGGCCTTGAAGCGACTGGGGGGTTGTCCCGGTCGCGCACCTCGGCAATGTCCGCCGGCAGGGCGCTGTCTGCTCGTGAACGAGTTGCCGACGACAGCCTGTCCCGTGCCAAACGCGGGGAAGCCGGGCAACTTCCCCGCACCCGCCTGCGGTGCACGATCGCGGCGCCGGGCGGTGCATTTTTCAACCTGTTCAAATGCCGCTTGCATCGGCGAACAGCCGATCGAGCAGTTGCTCGTCGACGGCATCCTCGCCTTCACAATCGA